>JBBSJE010000071.1:0-26183 GCA_038257535.1 Polyangia bacterium | reverse complement strand
CGGCCAAGTTCGGCCAGAGAAATGTCAGCAACTTTGTATGCGGGTCGTCCCATGATCGTCTTCCTTTTTCCTGTTTTCTTTTTGCGAAAGCTATTTCACAGCGGCCATGGCCACTGGTTGTGTGTTGGGCCTGAACATGGCAACGGCGTGCAGCTGCCCCGTGGCCACGAACAAAGGTGGGCCCTTGGCCGCAGGCTCGGGCGGCAGGTTCACGAAGTGCATCAACGAAAGCCCCGCTTGGCAAAGCCAAGCTTCAAGCTGGCTGCGGGCAAAACCCAACCAAACGTGGCCCATTTGCTGCCGGTATTCGTTGCGTTCATGTTGTTGCATGTCCACCACCACCACACGTCCACCTGGGCGCACCACGCGGGCCACCTCTTGAAACACGCGCAATGGCTCGCTCACGTGATGAAGCACCAAACTCAAAAACGCAACGTCCAAGCTGGCGTCATCCAGTGGCAGATCTTCCAAGCTGGCCTTGTGAAGCTCCACGTTGACATGGCCACGTAGCCGCTGCCGCGCGGCTTTGATCATCGCTCCCGATGCGTCCACGGCCACCACTTTGTGCACAAAGACAGCCAGCATCTCGGCGGTTTTGCCAGTCCCGCAGCCGAGATCGCCCACGGTGGCGCCGGGGTCAAGCAGCGCCAGAAAACCAGAGAGATCAAAATGGCCCCCAAACAGATCGGCGCGCAAACGGTCCCAGTGCCCGGCGGTGGAGGCAAAAAACGCCTGACTTTGGCTTTGGCGTTCCAGCAGCACGCGCTCTAGTCTGGCTTCATCTTCGCGCAGCGCGCCGTCTTCACCACATTGCTGCTGAATCAGCTTCCACAGCCGCCGCGCCGGTGCCGCCAAGCGCTCCCGGTTAAGGCGGTAAAGCCGGCTTGTGCCCTCACGACGTGAGCTAAGCCATTGATTTTCCGAAAGAACTTTCAAATGCCGGCTAGCGGTGGATTGCGGCACTTGCAGCACGGCACACAATTCCGCGACGTTCAGCTCGTGCTGTTCGCAGGCGTGCAGCATACGCACGCGGGTCAGATCGCCGAGATCAGCCATCCAATCCAAAATGCGGTTTGAGCCTATATCCGTCAATCCGGATGTAAGAATGGACGAAAACCGGCTGCGGTCAATGAGGATGTGAAAACGAGGCCGAAAAAACCAGGGGCTAGGGTACATTGCGGGGCATGAAATGGCTTTTGCTTATCGCCTGTTGGTCCGTGCTTGTGGGGGCGTGTCGGGGGCCCGGCACCGCGCAGGCGCCGGCCGCATTGCCGCAAAGCAAGGCTTTGTTCGACGGGCGCAGCTTGGCTGGCTGGCGGCCGGTGATCGAAGGCCAAACACCGGGCGCGGATCCGCAGGGCGTGTTTCAGATCGTGGATGGCGCCCTGCACGTTTACAAAGGCTGGTCTGCGGGTGCGACCGCGCCGTTTGGTTACCTAGAAACCGAAGCGCCGTATGGCGACTATCTGCTGCGTTTCGAGTTTCGCTGGGGCGATAAGAAGTTTGCTCCGCGCGCCGACAAACAACGCGACGCCGGTTTGCTTTACCATGTGCACGGAGATCCCAAGGTGTGGCCGTCCTCGGTGGAGTTGCAAGTGCAAGAAGGTGACGTGGGCGATCTGTTTACGGTGGGCACCACAGTGGAAACCACGGTGGATCCCAACTCGCGCAAACCGGGCGACATTGCAGAGGCGGCCTTCCAGGCGGCGGATGACGGGGGCGTTCCACATGTGCAAGGCGGCCGCGGCATCACGCGTGTGATCAAAACCGGCACGTTCGAGACCGCGGGCTGGAATGCGGTGGAGCTTGAAGTCCGCGGCGACGAAGCCTTACATCGTGTCAATGGCAAGCTGGTGTTGCGCGCGCGGGTGTTGCGGGCGCGAGAGCCTGGCCGGGGTTACCGCATCTTGGATCGTGGGCGCATCGCCTTGCAGGCGGAAGGGGCAGAGATCCTTTACCGCAACGTGATCATTCAGCCGTTGTTTTAAGGAGCGTTGTTCTCACCTAGGGCACTTTCCGCTTGTGCCTGAAATGGGGCCGATGTGAGCAGAGTCTGCCAGGCGCGCTGACTTCGCTCCCGCAACGTATGCAGGGGCTGGGTAAACCGTGCGTTGTGTAGGGCTTTGCGTGCTTGGGTCTGGCGTTCTGCTTGTTGTTGACGGTTGTGTTCGGCGGCCACCAAAGCTTTGAGCTGCTCACGCCATGGTGACCACAAAAATCGCTCCACATCGGGCAACGCTTGCTCAAGCGCGCGCTGCATGCCGGAGTGTCCGTTAACGGCGAGCGCGTTTGCGGCCACGGCGGCCTCCAGCCGGCCGCGCGTTTGCGCAGCATAGGCCTGTGCAGCCACATCAAACTGCGCAACGGCCGTGGGTGGAAGCCCCACAAGCTGCGCGCGTGCCATTTGCAAAGCCGCCGTTATGTGGCGCAGAAACGCACGCATCAGCGCATCTTCCTGGGAAGGGCCCGCACCGGAATTGGCAAACACGGCGGCCACATCCGCCACCACATGGGACAAACCGGTGTTCAATGACCCAACGGCCGGCGCTTGCACCAAGTTGTCGGCCACCTGATTCCAAAGCGCGGCTTGCTCAGGCGACGTTTCGTTATGTGGTTCGTGCTGGGTCACCTGCGCGATGGCGCCTTCGATCAAACTTTGCAGGGTCAACAAAGCCGAACGCTGCTTCAGTGGCCAAACGCGGCCTTCGCAAAAGCCCAACAATGCTTGGGAAAGTTCATGGGCCGCTTGCCGAGCGCGGGTTTCGCCTTTCAAGCTTGCATCCATGATCCCAATCACGGCGCCGCCCAACGCGTTGGCCGCCGCTTCGTGCACCAAGGGAATCTCTTGATCGTCCAATTGATCAATCTTGTTCAATACCGCAAATACCGGAATGCGGCTTGCTTGCAATTGCTTCAGAACCGTTACCTCGGTGGCTTTGGCGGCCTGATGCGCCGATAGCACCCACACCGCAACGTCTGCCGACGTCATGAATTGCTGCGTTGTTCGTTCGTGCGCAGCGTTTGGGGCGTTGAGGCCTGGTGTGTCCACCCATTCAAAGGTTTGCAGAGGCGCATGCGGCAAGAACACATCCACACTGTCGATCGCTTCGGCGTCGTCTTGCGCCAGCGTCGACAAGAACGGCTGCACTTGCGTGGTTTGCAACCGTCGCACTTTGCCGTTGCGGTAAATCACGTGCGCGCCACCCAAACCATGCCGAAACACGTTTAGCGTTGCCGTTGTGGGCTTGATGCCCACCGGCGCCAAAGCCGACTGCACCAAGGCGTTAACCAAGCTGGATTTGCCAGCGTTGAACTCTCCCAGCAGCGCGACAATGAGCGGCCGCGAGAGCGCTTCGCGCGCGCGGGCCAACGCGGCGGCCAGGTGCGGTGAAGGCGGCAATGGCGTTACGATGTTTTCTAGAAACTGCAGCAAAGACAACGCGGAGTCTTCATCCGGTAAGCTAGGCGCCAGCCGCTGGGCCCAATGCGCGCGCGCGGCCGCGGTGGGGGATTCGTGGACCAGCGTGGCCACGGCGCTGAGGTTGGGCGGCGTGGATAAGGCTTCCACGATTTGTGCAGCAAGCTCGGGTGCCTGCGCGGCAATGTCAGTTGCAAGCGCATTTAGGGTTTGAAGATCGCATGTTCCCAAGGCCCACACGCGCCTCAGTTGTGGATCTAAGGTCGAAGTCGTGTTTTGCGCGCAGGTGGCCCATTCACAGGCGGCACCGAAGTCGTTCAGCAAAGCGGCGGCGCGCGCGAGATCGTGGCATGCCTCGCCCAAGTACGATGGCTTGTCACTTTCAAAGGCGCTCATGAGCGCTTGCGCCTGCGGTGCTTGTTGCGCTTGCGCCCATGCGAGGGCTGTGCGCGATTGCAGCCGATGCAGCTCATCGGCGCTTAATTGTGAATGCGTTTTCGCAAACCCTTCGAGAAGCTCAGCGGCGACGCGGGGGTCACTCTGCGCGGCTGCAGCTTCCAACGCCAAGTCAAAGTTTGCCTGGGGATTGCGAGCGGCGTGAAGCAGCCATCGCGCGCCGCCTTCAGGGTCAAGCTTGCTCAAGGCGCGCCCGTGGTCAGCCACCACGCCTTGATCCTCTACGCCCAAACTTAAAGCTCGATCCAATTCATGCCGCGCCACCTCGAAGCGTTGTTGAGCCAACGCCACGCGACCTTTGAGCACATGCACCCGCGCCAAACCACGTTTGCTGATCTCCGGATCGAGAAACTTCTCAAACAGGTGCGCGGCGCGACGGCCGGCTTCAAGTGCCGGTTCAAAACGTTGCAGCGGGTACAAGGCATCAGCCAGGCTCAACCAGGCGCGGGCGTTTGAAGCGTCAGCGTCGACGGCACGGCCAAAGTGCGTGACCGCGTCTTCCCAATGGCCGCGCGCTTGGGCCAGATCGCCGGCCGTTTGGTGCACCGCCGCAACCCGGGGATGTTGCTGCAACAAGGGGGTAAGGCGGCTTTCGGCTTCATCCAGATCCCCACGGTCAAGGTAGGCGCGCGCAAGCTCAAGCTGGGCGCGCGCGTCTGAGTCCAAGCCGGACTCATCCAACTCGCTGGCGATTCGTGAGGCAATCTTGTCAAACCAACCCATCGGGCGGGCTCATCATTGCATCCCCCGTGTTTCCCGTCGACCGTGGGGGCGAAGTGCCAGCGGTAGTTTTGCTCGACTTCTGGTGGGCGCCGTATAAAGATCGGCGCCTTACCGGAAAAGGACTCACATGAAGAACATTAAAATCGCAGGGTTGATGTTGGGGTTGGCCGTCTTTGGGGGCTGTGACGACGATGGGGATTCCCAGGGAAACATGGGCGGGCAGGGGGGCTCAGGGGGAATGCAAGGGGGCTCGGGCGGAGGAGGCGCTGGTGGCATGAGCGGCGGCGGAGCGTTTTCTACCGGCGTGGCCCGCGGCAAAAAGGTGTCGGAGTTGACGCCCGCCGATCGCACCAAACTTTGTATGGCCGGTGAGGCGTGGGCGACCGATGTGTTGGCAAAAGGTGATTTTCAAAAGACGATTTGCAAATTTGCGGGCTACGTTTCGGCGGCGCTGAGCGGCGGTATGTCCAACCAGGAGCTTCGCATGGCCTGCCAACAAGGCTACACCGAATGCCTGACGGACGAAGAAGGCATGGACTCGCCCACTGACGCTAGCTGCGATTTGCCAGCCACCTGCGACATCACAGTGGCCGAGTTGGAAACCTGTTTGAACGACTACGTTGGCACGTTCCAAACTGCGTTCAATGTGTTTCCCGCTTGCGAAACGCTAACCCAAGCCGACCTGGACAACGAAGATTTGGGCAGCGATGTTGAAGAGATCAAACCACCAGCATCGTGTGTCGCCGCTGAAGCCAAATGCCCCGGCTTGCTTGACGACGAGGAGAGCATTTAACGAGTTACGGCTGCACGAACCTCAAGTTGTCGTAGCGAAAGCGGCCGGGGGCTTCGTGATGAATCCAAAACCGGCAGCCTTGGTGTTGACCCATCAGGGCGCCGGTGACCGCGGCGGGCAGAGTGAAAGTGAGATGGTTCCACCCTGCAGGCAAATTGGCGAGCGAGCGATATTGTACGTAGGCGTTGTATACACTCGCCGCAGGACACGAGAACCACAATTGCGCATTGTGGCTGGAACCCAAACCGGCGGGCACGTGTACATCCAGCGCCAGCTTCGTTGTGAGTCCGGCTATCTCGTTGGTGGCAAAGTCGCGGCCGCGAATGAAGGCCACCGTTTCTGTGGCGGTGAAGCTTAGCGAAGCCATTCCTTGAGTTTTCGTTTCGCTGTCCAGCGCCACCGTGAGCTCTTGGGAAGTCCAATCGCCCGCCACATCAAACGAGAACAGGCCATTCACAACGATGGGACGGCCATCGGGGACCGACGCCGCGTCGGTCATCATGTTGCCGCCCATTGAAGCCGCATCCGAGTTGGGCAATCCCGCGTCGGCGGCAATGCCACCCATGCCCGCCACCCCGGACGTTCCGGCATCAGAGCCGTTGCCTGCAGCGCCTGCAAAACCCCCACTGCCACCTTGACCACCACCGCCGGTGTTGTTGCTGGGGGCACCGCACATGTCTCGTTCGCCCTGGCAGCGACAATCTTGAACGATGTTGGGCGAAAACGCGGGGGGCGCCGCTTGCAGCTCAAGCGTGAAGTTGTTTTGCGTACCGGCCACGATCTTGTAGCAGGCAAAGCTTCTTACTTGCGCCACGGCCACGCCCGCGCTGGTTTGGGCCCACAGAAAAACTCCCAAGGCGTTTTTGTCGCTCCCGGTCTTCACCAATATGGTGCCGGGAAGCTGCAACGGGCCGCCGCCTTCGGGAAAATTGTACTCGCCTGGCAAAGCGCCTGTCTCATCCACCAAATGCAGCTTCAGAGCAGAGGCGCCAGGCGCGCTGCCTTCAACCCGCAGAAGCACTGTGGTTTCGCCCTGGCAGGCCAAAGCAGCGGCCAGCAGGTTTAACACCACGCCGCGCAAAGCAAAGGTGTGAGTTGCAGATAGCAAGGGATGGCCTTACGCGCGGGCTATTCGGGATTGAAGGTGCCGCAGGGAAAGCTGATTTTCAGATTCCAATCGCTCGATTGCACCGTCGTGCACGCCGTGCCCAGCAGTTCAACCTCAGTGGGCGACTTGAGCCGCCATCCGTTGGGGTCCATGTTCATCAGAGCCACGTTGTTCAAATAAACTTTGCCAAAGCGTTCGCTGTCGGTTGTGACAACGCCCTTCAAGCGAAAGCTGCAGTCGCTCACAGAGTTGAGGATCTTCCCAAGGTCACGAGCCAAAACCTCGGCGTTTTCGGGGCGGTAGGTTTCCGCTTGCATCGGCGTTTGCATAGGCGCCGTGATGCGAAGTTCGTTCGAGTTGGGATCCGCTGCCAAATCAATATACTTGCCCTTGAGATTGGCGGGCTTGATGTTACAGCTATAACGCAACCAATTGTAGGCCATGTCGCTTAACACGGGAGGAAGCCCCTGCCCCACGTTGGCCAAGGCGCGCAGGTGGGCTTCACCTACTTCGTTGCCAATGGCCACCACGAAGGTCTTGATGCCTTTGGCATGAGCGGCCTGCACGGCTGAGATCGATTCATCTTGTCCACAATTGGGATCGCGAGGAAAGTTCGGGCGCTCGTGAACGGGGCAATCGCCCATACACGTTCCGGGGCAGGTGTCGGGCTCGCCGTCGGTGGCCAAAAGAATGTACTTGGGACTTCGATCTGCAGTCGCGAGCAAGCGCTCAGTCACGGCACGAATGGCTTCGGCGGTTGGCGTTTCTGCCTTCACGTTGGGCGTGAGAGAGGGACCATAAACGGCGTTGATCGCATCGTAGCCCCCTAAGGCAAAGTCAACCGAATCAAGCATGGGGCATGTGGGGGCAGCGGCTGTGCTGGTGTAAAGCGCCAGGCCAAAGCGAATGGACGCCTCCTTGGGCTTGATGATGCCTACCTGCGGGTCCAATAGCGTTTTCTTCAGCACGTCCCAACGCGAAGCCGCACCATAGGCCTCCGTCATGCTACTGGACCGATCGATGACCAAGGCCACCGTGGGAATCACGAGTTCAGGCTTGGCGTCAAGGTCATTGCATCCTTCGCCTTCAACCGGTGCCCCTTGCAGCATATCTGGCAAACCCACGCCGTTCCCTGCTTGGCCACTGTTGGCGCCGCTGCCGGAGTTGGCCCCGCTGCCGCTGTTTGCGCCGGCGCCCAGGCCTTTGCCGTCAACGTCGGCTTGCGCACAGGCCGCCGCCACCAGGCCCACGAAGGGCCAAAGACCGCTGCGGCAAGAACCGAACTTAAACTTTGATTGCATCGTGACCTCGTAAGAAAACCAGCGATTAAAACAACGCGCGTACACCTGCATTGACGTCGAACGCCATCGAAAAATCGGGAACGCCGGCCAGCACGTTCGTCTCAAGCATGAGCTCAAGCGTTTGACCTAAATCGTGGCTGTAGCCCACGCCCGCGCCACCCACAAACGGGCCGCCGCGCACAGTGTCTTGAACCAAACGGTTGTCGTTGGTGGCCGCTTCCACTTTCAATCGAAACCCTTCGCCACCACCGGCAGCCAAGATTCCGTAAAAGCGGCTGGGCCCGGTGCCGGTAAAGAACAAAGCGCGCAAGAAAGCGGCGTTGGCGCCACCCGCGGTCACGCTGTCAGGGCGGGGGATGTACTGATGGCGGGTCTGAATGGTAAGCGCGGTGGTGGCGGTGATCATGTATCCCAGCTCGGGAGACGCGTGGCCCGCGCCGGCGAACGCCAATCCCGGTGTAAACGACGTGACGCGATCGTGATACGCTTCAACCCCTGGACCTGCCGCATAGCCAGCCCCTGAACCCAAGCCCAACCCCACAAACCATTTGCCTTTGCGTTTGTGACCTTTGGCTTTGCCCGCTTTGGCCAGCGGATTTTCTTCGCCGTCGTCAACCTCGTCATCGTCGTCCGACTCTTCCTCCGCTTCCCGACGCTCGGCACGAACGCTCGCTTTTACGTCAGCTTCACCTGCTTTTACGGCAAGAATGTTCGGGCTTTCGTAGCGGCCTGCCTGCGCCAAGGTCTCACCGCCCGCGTCTTTGGCCTCGAAGTAAAATGGCACCCACTTGCCGCTCACGTCGCGCGCAGGAATGCTGGCGCTCCACATGGCTTTGTTATTGCGTGCGGGTTTGGCGCGCATGGGTAGCGCTTTGAAGTCTTCAGAATCAGCCTTCTTGTAGTGCAGCAGCACCGACGCGGGCTCGAAGCCCGGCTGGGTTACGCAGCGAAGGGTGACGTCATCACCTGCAAACACCTCGCCCGACGACGGACAGCGCAGCGCCGCCGGCTCTACTGTGCCCTTGGTCCGATTCGGCACGGGCGCGTCGCTGGCCACCTCTGCGGGGGCAACCTTCCCCGTGCGCGCCATCTCAAGCGCCGACACCGCTTCTGGCGAGTGGAAATCTTTGGGAATTTCAAAGTCGCTCTTCACCGCCAAGGCGGCCTGAAAGTGACCCACGGCTTGCGCTTGATCTTTAAACCCGGCGGCATAAAGCACACCCAGGTTTCCGTAGGTTTTGGCGGCCACCAAGTGGTCCTGCAAACGAGCTTCGCGAATGATGGCGACCGCCTCTTCCAACCCGCGTTTCGCCAACTCGAACTCCAGCTCTTCGTAAAGCTCCATCGCTTCGCGGTTCAGCGACAAAACCTTGGCCGCCTGCTCTAGCGCAGGTCCGGCCGCTAGGGCCGAAAGCGGCGCTGCAATCACTCCGGCCAGCTGACTGGCAACGAACAGCAGAATGACGCGGCTTACTTTGCGCATGGCAACTCCAGGGAAGGGACCTGCAGAAGCGCACGATTGGCCGCGCGCCCTGTATTACAGGTTCACACCGTGGGTTGCCGAAATGGGAAACCAGCGCGCTACGCGGCCACCACAAACGCCCTGACACGCACGGTTTGCCCGGCCGCAGCAAACGGCACCACGTGCCCGTCGATGGGTTGGCCATTGACCTCCAGCCGCCACTGGTTTCCGGGGCCATTGTGCATTTCAATCTCGTAGTGGGCGCCTCGGCAACGCCGGCGCACGGTGACTTGCGGCAGTTCGGGCGGCAAACAAGGTTGCACGCGCAGGCCGTTAACGTCCGGGCGCACGCCCAAGATGTGCTGGGCTATGGCCACGAAGTTCCATGCTGCGGTACCCGTTAGCCATGAATTCTTCGCCTCTCCGTGCCGCGCCGCCGCCTTACCGGCGATCATTTGCGAATACACATAAGGTTCGGTGCGGTGGACCTCGCTTATCTCTTCAAGGTACGCCGGTGCGATTTGCCGCCAATATTGAAACGCTTGCGCCGCGCGGCCCAGTTTGGTTTCCGCAATGACGATCCAAGGGTTGTTGTGGCAGAAGATTCCGGCATTTTCCTTATATCCTGGTGGATAAGACGAGATCTCCCCCAGCCGCGCCTCGTACTCTGGGTAGGGTGGATCCTGCAAGACAATGCCGTAAGGCGTATTGAGGCGTTCGGCAACGGCGTCGAGTGCGCGTTTGGCAAAGCCGTCTTCAATGCCTTGGCCCCCCATAATGCACCAGCCCTGCGATTCAATGAAAATTTGGCCGTGTTCATTGGTGGCGCTGCCAATCGACTTGCCGAAGAAGTCATAAGCGCGCAAGAACCAATCCTTGTCGCGGCCGTGTTGATCAATGGCGGTTCGCATGCGCGCGATGTGTGCGGCAGCCTGCTCGGCTTCGGCCGCTAGTCCCCGCTTGCTGAGGATCTGCACAAGCTCTGGACCAATGGCAACGAACATGCCCGCGATCATCAGCGATTCGGCCGTTCGCCCACTTTGGTTCTGCGTGGTCTGAAACGATTCGTCCGGCTTTTCCGAAAAACAATTGAGATTCAGGCAATCGTTCCAGTCGGCGCGACCAATCAATGGAAGGCCGTGGGGGCCTAGGTTGTTCACAACGTGATCGAACGATCGCCTCAGGTGATCCAACAGAGGTTTCGCGGCCTGGACATCGTGATCAAAAGGCACCGACTGATCCAATATCGCATCGTCGCCCGTTTCGTTGATGTAGGCCGCGACCGCCGTGATCAACCACAAGGGATCGTCATTGAAGCCGCTGCCAATTTCGTCGTTGCCGCGTTTGGTTAGTGGCTGATACTGATGATACGCGCTGCCATCGGCCCTTTGGGTGGCGGCGATGTCAAGGATGCGTTCCCGCGCCCGCTCGGGAATCATGTGCACAACGCCCAGCAAGTCCTGATTCGAGTCGCGAAAGCCCATGCCGCGGCCAATGCCCGACTCGAAGAACGAAGCGCTGCGGGACATGTGGAAGGTCACCATGCATTGGTACTGATTCCAGATGTTCACCATGCGATCCAGCCGCGGATCCCCCGAAGACACTTGGTAGTTCGACAGCAGCCCCTCCCAGTGGGCGGCCAAAGCGGCGCGGGCTTCGGCCACCTGACCTGAATGGGAGAAGCGCGAAATCAGATCCTGGGCGCGATGCTTGTTGATAACGCCAGGTCGCTCCCATTTGTCTGCCTGCGGGTTTTCCACATAACCCACCATGAAGATCAGCGACTGCTTCTCGCCGGGCGCCAATGCCACAGACACTTGATGCGCGCCTATGGGTGACCAGCCATTCGCCACCGAGCTGCGGCAGCCCCCATCAAGAACCGCACGGGGTTCGTGAAGGCCATTGTAAGGACCCACAAAACTTTCACGGTCGGTGTCGAAGCCTGCCACCGGACGGTTGACGTGGAAAAACGCGTAGTGATCGCGGCGCTCGCGGTATTCGGTTTTGTGATAAAGCGTACTGCCATCGTTGCCGACCTCAACTTCGCCTGTGCTGAGGTTGCGCTGAAAATTCGTCATGTCATCAAGCGCGTTCCACAAGCAGAACTCAACCATCGAAAACAGCTCTAGCTGCTTTGGTTTGGCGCTGCGGTTTTCAAGCGCAAGCTCACACACCTCAGCCGTGGCACCCAGGGGCACGAAGAACGAGGCCGTGGCGCGTACGCCATTGCGCTGGCCGGTGATGGTGGTGTAGCCAAGCCCATGCCGGCATTCAAAGGCATCGAGCGGCGTCTTGATGGGCATGAAGGTGGGCGACCACGCGTCCAACCCATCGCGGATGTAGAAACAGCGACCACCTTGGCCGGCTGGCATGTTGTTGTAGCGGTAGCGCAAGATGCGGCGCAAACGCGCGTCGCGATAAAAGCAGTAGCCGCCCGCTTGATGCGAGATCAAGGAAAAGAAATTCTCGGATCCCAGGTAGTTGATCCAAGGATAGGGGGTTTGCGGCGTGGTGATAACGTACTCACGGTTGCCGTCGTCAAAGTGACCGAATTTCATATTGTGTTTCCAGGGGCCGGTGAGGAGGTTGAAGGGGTGGAGGGCGCGTCGGGCTCCATGCGGTCGTACCAGTTGCGCTTCAAGAACAAGACCGCCACGGTGGCGAGCAGCACGCACACCCCGGCTTGCAATCCTTCGCGAATCACCACGTAGATAGGCAACGCCACCAGCGCCGTTTGCCCCAAGATGCCCACCACAATGTTGATCACATCGCGTTGCATGTTGCGGTTGGGCCTGAAGCTGGGGTCGTCCACCAGCACCGCAGCGTGAACCGGGCCCCAAAAACCCCATGGGCGGGTGCGACGGTAAAATTCCTTCAGCGATTCCATGTCTTGCGCCGCCGTGGCCAAGCTGCCCACCACAGACCCCAATACCGAAAGCGCCAACAAGCCTGGGAATGCCCACAACGGATCGATAGAAAGCTGCGCAATCAACAGCGCGCCCACAATTCCCGAAATCATGCCCCAGAAGTAGCCCCAGCCATTGAGCCGCCACCAATGCCACTTGAGCAGGTTGGGCGCGGCATAACCTCCCCACAAGGCGGCCACAATCCAAACCGTGATTTCGTGAACGGAATGGCTAACCATACCGAACCCGGCTCCTACGGCCACGGCGGCGATGGAGGCCATCCAACTCACCCGGATGTAAGTGCGCGCGGGGGCGTTGGGATTGACGTAGCGTTTGTACAGATCGTTGGTGACGTACGCCGCCGCGGCGTTCACGGTGCCTGCGAAGGTGGACATGAAGGCGGCCAGCAAACCTGCCAACACAAACCCCACCAATCCTACGGGGATGAAATCACGAATCACAAACGGCAGCACTTGCTCGAAATCAACACCAGAGCCCATGGCGGCAATCTGGGGCTTCATGAACACCAATGCCAAGATCGCAATGCCAGCCACCAACAGATAACGTGGGATAAACAGCACCATGGACACAAAGGCGCTCATCAACGAAGCCTCGCGCCCCGAGCGTGCAGCCAAAATGCGTTGCATGTCATAGTTGGGCGCTGGTCCGGCGGCGCTGACCAACACGCCTTTGAAAATCATCATCATCATGAAGGCGCCGAACATGGTGTAGCCGTCTTGGGCAATGCGTTCGCCCACGTTGGGAAGCAGGTTCGACCAATCAAGATCTAAGGTCCAACCAAATGAAATGTCTTTCCAGCCTTCGGGCACGGCGGCCGTGATGGCCTCGGGGGACACCCGCGACATGGCGATGATGGCGATCGCCACGCATGAGATCAGCATGATCACCGCTTGAATGATGTCAGTGACCACGACCGATAGCAGGCCACCCATGGCGGTGTACAAAGTGGTAACGCCGCAGATCAAAATGCCGTAGGTGCTGGGGCTAAGGCTGGGGGGCAAAAACACGGCTGCGAATTTGCCAATGCCCACAAACGCGTAGCTAGTAAAGCCCACCACAGACACCAAAGCGAACACAATGACAGACAGACGAGACGCTTCGGCGCCGCGAGCGTTGCCGAAGCGCAGGGTGATCCATTCGGCGCCCGTCATCACGCCGGAACGCCGCAGCCACTGCGACAGATACACCGCCAAGAAGATCTGGTTGAACACCGGCCAGAGCCAGGGAATGAACACGCTTTTGAGACCATAGGCATAAAGCAAATACACAAGCCACATGGTTCCCGAGATGTCGAACATGCTGGTGGCGTTCGACAGGCTCAGCATCCACCAGGGCATTTTGTTGCCCCCCAGAAAGTAGGTGGACAAGCTGCGTGAGGCTCGGCGCTCGAGCGCAATGCCCACGGCGATCATGGCCGCGAAATAAACGGCGAGGATGCCGATGTCAACGATGTGCAGCTTCATAAAAACCCTTTGCTTGGGAGCGTTTAAGCAAGACTGTGAACCGCATTATCGAGACGCACGGGCTTTGCTCTTGGGCGCGGGCCTCGCCTTGCCCTTGCCCGGCGGGTTGGCCTTCCCCTTGGGAATGCCTTGCGGATAAAGCCAAGCGAAGGTGGCGTTGGACAGCGCGATGTCCGCTTGCGCCCAGAACCTGTGGTAGTGAAATTCGGGCGCTGGCCCGCCACCGAGGTACGCTTGAACTTTGGCCCAATCGGGATCCTGGCGGTATTTGCTGCGCAACGATAAGAAAGTTGAGTTGTTGTCGATCACATCGCCATTGGGCATTTCGCCTTCGTAGCGGCCGGGCACATACACGGCGTCGTTAAAGCGCTTGTAGTCGCCGCGCACCTCTGGGCTGGCTACACCTTTGCCCGTTCGGTACTTCTTCCACATGCGGTCCAAAAGCTCTTGGCCCACACGCGACACGTCGTGCCGCCCCGCCTTAGCGCCGTAGTAGATTAAGGTGCGCGCGAACGTGGCCGTTATCCCCACGTCTTGACTGTGATCCAGCACTTTTACATGCAAAGTGTCGTTGAATTTCTTGTCCGAAGCGTTCCAATTTTGGTTGGCTTTGTCCCAATTTGCCGCTGGTTGTCCCGACCACAAGAGGGTTGAAGGAATTTCGTAGCCGCCGTCGGCCAGCATGTTGGTGTTCTGCAGCGCCCACGGGATCCACTTGTCCAAGATGATCTTCGCGCGATTGTCGCCCGTAAGCCAATACAAGGCGGCCGAGCGTTCAAGACCCCACACCTGAAAACCGAACCACTGGTTGCTGGGAGGATCTTCCCACACCGGTTTTTCCACGTACGCCAAGTTGTAGAAGGTGGGCGTGCCCGCGGGCGGTTGTGCGTAGCGACCCATCCAACTGTTGGTTACGCCGCCGGCAATCGCGCCTTCGGAAGATTGCAACCACCGCAAAACCTCAAGCTGGCGATCAAGGCTCAGCGTCCAGTCACCAACAGCGGTTTTTGAAGCCGGTTTAAATTCGTCAACCTGTGAAAGCACGTAGGCGGCAAACGGATTTTGATAGCCCTGATGGCTGGTGCTGGAGCCAATGCGCCACGACCAACCCCCGCTTTTTGAGAGCGAGCCGCCCCATGCGTAGTACCAGGAGATGAGGTAATGCGCCGATTCGCGATCTTTGGCCGCAGGGCAGGTGGGTGATGTGCACCCGATTTCTTTGAAGTATTTGTCAAAGAAGGCGTAGCGAAGATAGTCGCCCATCTTGGCGCCCTTCTTGGTAAGGCCATTGACCACATCGCTGCCGCCCCGTTCATCAGCCCACACTTTGGCCCAATAGAGCGCCTGCACGGCCCGTGCGTCGGCGTCGGGCGCGTTTGTGTATTTCCATTGTGGCGCGTAGCCACCGTCTTGTTTGACGAACAGATCCAGGTAACCCGCGGGGCCGCCCCAACGGAACGATTCCCATGACGGCTGCGGAATGGTTTCCCAAACCGATTCCTGCATGCCGCGCTGGAACGTGTTGATGTACGAAGGTTTTGAAACGCCGTCGCTGCGGCGACCAAAGCCATAAAAGTTGTCGACGTCAAGCAGCCAGTGCATGCCGTAGATGTAAGGATCGCCATAGGTGGCCAACAGCTCTTTCGACAACGGATCCCAGCCTGGCGTGGCGGCGTTGTCCATGGGGCTTGGGTATTGCCTGGGATCGTCGAGCTCTGGCGCAAACACAGCCGGGTGCGTGTAGTTATATGAGCCGGCGGTGGGCTGATCATCCTTGGTGGGGATGATGTACGTCTCCATGCTCTTCCACGATTGCGCCAGCGGGCTCCAATCACCCGTCACGCGCCCATACGCAGCCTCAAGCCAGATCCAGTAGCTATAGGCCTCGGAGGTGGTTTCGTGCCCGTGATCGGGCGCTTCCACGATCAAGCTCTCTATCGAGTGGTAGGGCACCCCTTCAGGGCTGAAATAGCCATTGCCGGGCGCATGGATGTCGTTCCACAGATCAACAAAGCGATCCAAGTAGGCATTGCCCGTGTTGCCGGGGTGCTTGACGTAGCTAGGCAACGGCGCCGTAGGCGCTTGCACCGCTTCTTTGGGATCGGCTGAGGCAACTGAGACAGCTGTGGCCTTCTTGCCTTTACGCTTCTTTGAACGACGGGGCTGCGTTTGCACGCAAGCCACGCACAACACCAATGACAGGGCAACGCCCCACACGCGTTTCACGAGTTCACTCCTCGCACCCTACGAATTCGATGTCGTCAACCCAAATGTCGTACGTGGCGCCAGCCGCTTGAGCCTGGAACTGAATTCCAAACAGCTCAGCCTTTTGCACGCGTCGGGGCCGCGGGCTGCCCCAGCCGGCATCTTGCTTCATTTTCGAGAATGGCAACACGTAGCGCTGCCAGCTGTCCGTCAGGGTGATGTCGGCGCCGAAGTCATTGAAACACTCTGTGCAAACTTCCCCTTCAGCGTCCGTGTTCATGTCGGGCAGCTTCACGCGCACTTTCGCTAGCCCCCCAGGGCCCTTCTTCGCCCAAAACGCCACGCCTTGGTATTGCGAGGCATCGTAAGCGTCCTTGGGATCTGTGAAATTCAAGCCCATCGCGCCGAAGATCACAGCACCGCTGGAGAGCGTTCCATGCACCCGCGCCGCGAAGTTTGAGCCGTTGGCGCCGCCTTCGGTTTGGCTGAACACGCCGCCTTGTGAACCCGCTGGGGGATCCACTGTTGAGCCGGCTTCGTCCACGTAGGTGTACCAATAGCCGCCGCGCCCCTCAACAACCGCGCCTTGGTTGTTGTTGTCCTCCATGTCGTCAACGAGCGCGTCGGGGCCACACGACACGGAAAGCGCTTCAGCCGAGTTGGAGGTTTTTGCTTTTTGTCCGGGCATCACACAACCAAGGCTGGTGAAGGCCACGGCCAACGAAAGCGATGCGATCAAAGGAGAAGAAAACAACGTGCGGTTCATGAGTGGTCCTGGGTTGGGCGTGGCATTAACGGCGGGCGCTGCGGATGGGTTTGGCTTTCTTGGGGTTGGCTTTGCCTGGGCCGGCGGGCTTGTTTGCCTTGGCCGGCGGCGTGTTGCCCTGTTCATCTAGGAACGCCGACACCCACGCGAAGGGAGCATTCCAGTTGATGGTGATCTCGTTGGCCGACCACGCTTCGATGTGATCGATGAAGCATTTCTCGGGCGCGCAGCCAGCCAACCCCGCCGCTTGAACGTAAGGATCTTCCAATCCCGAATTGGGGCCACCCGAAACCGCACCCGGTGGTGCTTTGGGGAACCGCTTGTCAACTTGATTCGCCCAGAAACGATGATGCGGATTCTGCAGTGGACGCGTGCCGTAGCCACTGACGTAGCTTTGATCCATGGGGTTGCGCCCCAAAATGTAATCCATGCCTTTGACAGTGGCGTCGAGATAGCTGCGGTCGCCTGTGTGGTCGTAGGCGGTGCCCAGCAGCAGCAAATTGTTCATGATGAAGGAGTTGGATCCCCAGGGGGCTTTGTTGGTGGCGCCGTAAGTCATGGGCACGCGATAACCGCGCTTCTCAATGAGCTCAACGTAAACGTTGGCGGCCGTTTTCAAGCTTTCCTCAGCGCGCTTGCGGTCGGCGCCTGTTAAAGGCGCGGGGTTGGCCAGCAACGACAACGTTCCCAAGGCCGCCGTGTCTTGCCAGGTCAATGGGCTGGGTATGCCGGCCTCTGCCGCGTCTTTGAGATGCGACGTGAGTTTCAGGTAGTACGGGCTTTTGCTGGCGTAATCCTTGTATTCAGTTTTGCCCGTGGTGATCCATAGCTCGGTGGCCGCCCAATAGAATTCATCCTCCACGTGGTCGTCATCGTAGGGGCCACCACCCACGCCGCCCGGTTTGGCGAACAAGGCAGGGTTTTGCTGCGCGGCTTGAAAAGCGCGTTCACTCGCTTCCAAACACTTCGCGGAAAACGCTGCGTCCAAGGTTTTCCAGATGCGCGCGCACTGGGCGGCGGTGGCGGCCACATTCAACGTGGCCGCTGTGCTTACCGGTTGCAGAAAGCGCGGCATAGGATCTTCGTGAGGTGCCAAACCCAGGGCGGTCCATTCTTTGTCGTGCACCTTGTGATGCACCATGCCGGCCAAGTCGTGCCCCTCGGGCACCTGCATCTTCAGCATGAACTCAAGGTTCCAACGAACTTCATCTAGAAGATCAGGCTTGCCGTTTCCCTTCTCGGGAATGTTCATGCTTCCGTCGTCAAGGGCTTTGGTGTTCTTCGAAACGAAACGGCTGCGTTCCCACAGGTTCAACAAAGTCCAAACCGAAACGCCACCGTTGACAACGTACTTGCCGTGATCACCGGCGTCATACCATCCGCCCGCCACGTCAAGGGTGTAATCGCATTTGGCTGCAGGGGCGCACGCCACGCTTTTATCGGCGGCATGCCCTGCGGGGCGGCCCCATTCTTTCTTGGCCGCATAGGGTAGCTTGATCTCGACGCCGCTGCGGTTGTGATAAAAGTATGCGAGGGCGTCGTAACGAAGCTTGTTGTAGATGTCGGACCCAATGTCGAACGGATGACTCTTTTCGTTGGACACCTCCAACACAAACCCTTTGCCTGGTGTCGCGTGCGCAGAGAAATCGATCACATGGGTGTGATCGCCCGAAGGGGCGTCGCGGCCCGACACGACCGACACGCCTGTAGCCACCTCGCGACCGCCGCCATCAAGCAAGCGCCAAGGCAATGGTTGAGTTGAATCCGAGCGCACAGTGGCCAGCTTTGCAAGCCCTGGGAAGTATCCCACTTGATTCACCAGCACCGCAGGGGGCGCATCAGGCGCCTCCGCGTCTTTGCGAACAAATTGAGGATCTGTCAGCTGCACATCATCCACGCACACCGAAAAGGGCTCGGGAACCTTGTAGGCCAAGTTCCCACCCACGTGGAATGTAAACTCAGCCGTGGGGTCCGTGCCTTCGCCCATTTTGAAGCTGCCCGTAAACGTGCGCGGGGTTGTGTCCAACTTGTGCGTGTCAACCCAGTATTCCTTGTAGGGCGGGCCTTGTTGCCCCACCTTGGCGCGCATCTTCGTGGGATGCGAAGCGTAGGCTCTGAAGGTAATGGTGTATTCGCGCCCTTGTTGAATCTCCATTTCGCGGTGACGAAGTTGCGCGTCCCAATTGTTGGCTCCTTTGTTCTTCACCTTGATGCAAAGTGAGTTGTCAAGGATCTCGGCGTTGCCGTCGCCCGGTGCCGTGAATGACACCGTCCATGGCAAACTGGTGCCATCGTTGAACGTGGCGTTCGCGATAAGGTTGCTTTGTGAGATGGCCTTGTCGGGGCCGGCGTAAGAGGCCTTGCTGGCCACCCCACGAGACTTTTTTCCACGTCGGCCACTGCGACCGCCAGTGTCAGCGGCACACGCCAGCTGCATCGACGCTGCCAAAACACAGAACAGCTTCAACTTTGTTGTGAACATAGGCGGGACCCCCTAGTTGCAAACGTGGTTGCCGGCTCACCACCACATGGTGGCAGAGATGGTGAGAACACCCTTATCTCGGTAACCTGCGGATGGGAAAGTTGCGCCGGCCCCCTCGAAGGGAAACGGCAGTGAGGTTTGTGATTTGTTCGAGTACATCTGGTACTGAATGATCACTTGCTCGTGCGTGACGTAATTTGTCTTCAGCACGACGCGTGGTGAAATCACGGCGAACGAACGGCGGGCGTTGTCAAGGTCGGGCTGAACCAGATCAAAACGGGCACCGAAGCCGATGAAAGGCAGGGGCGTGTAGATGAAGTCGGCGCCTGACTTGAACTTCGTTTTGCCGGCGCCATTTGCCGGTATTTGCTCCGTATTGATCGAGTTGTACATGCCGAAGACGGTGGCGACAAAATCAGAGCCATCACCCCACCACTGCGGCATTTTCAGCAAGAACGCCGCCAAGCTAAAGCGATACTGGAACAGAACCGTGTTCATTGTTCCTGTGCCCGTGCCACCAAAATAGTTGTTGGTGAGCTGCCAGCCGCCTTGCGAATGCAAAACTTCTATCGCATCAGATACATAAACGGCGTTGGTTGCGCTGAGGTTCGAGAAACCCAAGTATGCCTGGCCGAAGTAGCTGTTGATTAGCTTCAATTCGCCACCCATCACGCGGATGTTGCCGTCGGCCACACCCATCGTCGCACGGTTGTCGCGGGTCCACGTGTTCAGGTAGTGACCGGTCAGAGTCAACATGTCCCTAAAACCCACGCCCAAATGGGCGTGGTGAAGCAAAGTGGTGCCCTGCTGCACGGGCCCAGGATAGGGCTCATAGGGTTGGAAGCCGCCCTCATCGGGGCCTTTAATGGCGGCCGTGGACCACTTCTGTTGGTCCATCTTCGCGCCCACGCCATGTTCCAGCAGCAGCGTGAAATCGTCGGAGAGGTAAAGGTTGGTGCTGAGCGTTTCGCCCGCCACGCGTGTGCGGCCGAACAAATACGTTTCGTACATGCCGGCGTCGTAGCGGCCCGCCACACCGTAACGATCCGAGAAAACACCCACGTTCCAGTTCAACCCGCCCCAATCGCCCAAAGCGTCGGGATAGCTCAACGTCAAGAACGCGCGGTCAATGCCCAACTGCGCCTGCAGCTCACGGTAGCTGCCTGAGGTGATGTTGTACGAAGCAATCGACGTGGTCATCTTTGCGCGGTCATTGCCGTACTGAAACAGCATTTCCACCCACGGCCCAGGGTTGGCATTGGTGTATTGCCACGTGGTGTAGTTGTTGTCGGGAACGATCGGCGGCGCGTGAAACTGCGACTGTCCGTCAAGGCTGCCGTGGCCTACGCGCATAGGTGCGCGGAAGAAGCCTTTGAATCCGAATTCCCAAGCGTCGCTCTTTTCAAGATCGCGCCCGATGCCTACCGACTGACCACTGACCAAGGTGTCATCTGCCGCCATACCTGCGGTGGCAACGCGACGCCGCTTGGTCTTCACGGCTGGCTCATCGTCGGCGTCGGCGTCTGCGTCATCGTCGCCGCCGGTGTCTACGCCGGGCTCGTCATCGTCATCCTGGGCCAAGGCGGGGGCGGCCAGGGCAAGACAGGGCAGAAGGTGCAAGAGGCAAAGGGTCGTGCGCATGAATGTCCTTGGGAACGGGAGGGTGGCGAGGGACGGTGAATAAAAGGCCCGCCTCACTACGCCGTTCCGGTCCCTGGTGGTCCGGCGCAGCGAGGCGGGTGAAAATCGAAAAGCACCGCCGAAGGGATCAGCGGCCGCAAAGCGAGGGGCGCGTTTGTGTGCTCTTTGGGATGAACAAGCGAGCCGAATGAAGTGGGAAGTGCGAAACTTGCTTACGCTGACCCACGGCGCCGCCCGCGACGGACAATCGAAAGCAGCCAGCCCAGCGCCAAGCCCAGCGGCGCGATTCCCGAAGACCTTGCCCGCCCTTGGAGGGCGCAACCCACGCCGAAAAACTCGTTCAGCTTTTCGTCATCTTCGGTGGGCGGACCCATCTGGTCCTCGTTGCCCTGGCCAGGCTCGTTGTCTTTAGCGTCGTCGGCTGGGGATGCGGGATCGGGGTCTTGGGGCGCCTGGGGCTCTTGGGGCGCCTGGGGTGAAGAGTTTCCCCCCGTGTTGCCCGTCGCACCGCCGCTTCCTTGCCCTTGCGTACCACCGCGCCCACCGGCCGCGGGGTTCTGCCCGCCTTGCGCTGGCACCATGGCCATCACCGGCGCCGTCATCGCCGTGCAGTTGGGCAGGCTTGCAAGCTGCCCCCGAATGCCGCTCACAATGCCACTCCAGTCGCCTCGGGGATTGGCCTGCGTGATGCCGATGACGCCATCACTCATGCGCGCCCGCAAGTTGCTCACACTGTCCCAGCTGCCATCGTGTCCGATCGATCCGCCGCCCACGCCATAACCATCATGCAGCGTCTGATCAAAGAATGGTTGGATCTCGATCGATTGGAAGAACGCGGCAAAGACAATCAAACTTATCCGCGGTTTGCCGAATTGCGACCGCATATGATCAAAGAGACGGACGACTTCATTGCCGAGGTGCTCTACGAAGACGACGCCAGCTTAAAAACTTTGATTGCCGCCGACTACACGGTGGCCGAAAACGCTTGGCTTCCTTCTATGGTGCCACCACGGCTGACAAGCGCGTAAACCTTGCGGGGGTGCGTCGTCGCGGCATCATCAACCAAGCGGCGTTCTTGGCGGTGCATGGCAACGACACCGAAAGCTCGCCTGTGAAGCGGGGTGTGTCTGTGTTGAAGAAACTGATGTGCCTTGAATTTCCGTCGCCCACGGAATTGAACATTGCGGTGGTGCCACCACCCGCCGATCCGAACGCCACCACACGACAACGGTTTGCGCAGCATGGAAGTGATCCAGCCTGTGCGGGCTGCCACAAGACCATCGACGCCGTGGGCTTTACGTTTGAAGGCTTCGACGGCATGGGGGGCGCGCGCACACAGGAAAACGGCAAGACTGTTGACACCACCAGCACCCTCAGCGATGTGGGCAGCATCGGCGGGCCGTTGCAAGACAGCGCGCAGCTTGCCGAGAAAATCGCGGAAAGCCCTGAATTGGCTGAGTGTTTTGCGCTGAACTTTTTCCGTTTCGCTTCGGCCCAATCAGGCGAAGGCACCGAGAAAAAATTCCTAGAGCTGTATGGCGGATTCGACGAAAGCCAGCGCAGCAACATCAAACAAGTTCTGTTTGCGTTTGTGCAAAGTGATGTGTTTAGCCGGAGACGGGTGCGATGAAGATGTTTCAATCCGCGGCCGTGCGCAAAGAACGCCGGGCATTTTTAAAGTCTGTGGGCGCCGCCGCCACCGCGCTGCCGTTTTACCGCCTGCTTGAAGCTTCAGCCGTTCAGGCGGCCGAGGGCCCGCTACGATTTGTGGGCGTTTACATGCCTCATGGGGTGGCAGCGCCGCTTTACAACCGGCAAGCGGGCGAAACCGAAACCAACTTCAATTTGAAGTTTCCGGGCTCCGTGCTTGCCCCTTTCGATGATGCACAAACCTACGGCAAAAGCTTCAAGGACAAGCTGATCACCATTGAAGGGGTGGATCTCGCGGCTGGTATGGAAAAGTCCACAAATGGCCACGACGCCGCTTGCGTGATTCTCACGGGTTGTGCGCCGGAAAGCCACAAAACCCGCAACGCTTCGATAGACCAGTTTTTGGCGGTGGAAAAGTCTTTGGGCTCCGCAACCCGCTTTTCCTCACTGGTGCTGGGCGTGGGCAACAAATCAACCGAATCGGGATGGAATCTTTCGTATTCGGCGGGCGGCACGCCATTGCCAAAAATTGTGGATCCCGCGGAAACCTACCGCATGTTGTTTGCGGATTTGGTGGTGAGCGGTGATCCCGCCGCCAAGGCCGATGCAGAGCGGAAGCGCAAGCGGGGCGCCAGTGTGCTTGATTATTTGCGCAAGGACATCGGCCGCCTGCAAACGCGCTTGGCGCCGGTGGAAAAACAAAAGCTCGATCAACATTTGGGGTCGCTGCGCGAACTGGAAAAGAAGCTGGATGCGTTTCAAGCCAGCTGCGATCTGCCCGCCGCTCCGTCGGGCAATCAGTTTCCGCAACTGCTGATGTACAACGGGGGCGAACCCTATTTCGATGTGATTACCGATTTGCAGATCGATCTGCTGGCGCAAGCGCTGGCCTGTGACCTCACACGGTTTTCAACGTTGTTGATGAACGATCTTTCACGCACCAAGCATTTTCCCGAATTGCCCGAGGATGTGCACAACAACGTGGCGCATAGCTACGATTCGCCCACGGGCAGCAATCATGGCTCGCCGGGGCAACCTGGCAAGCCCGACACGTGGGCCAAGCTGGGCATGCAGAATCTGTACAGCTTCGGCAAAGTGGCCAAACTGATGCAGCGGTTGGATCAATTGGGGATTTTGGACAGCACCCTCATCTACGTTTCCAGCGACATGGGGGATCCCGCGCGCCACAGCCTGCGCAATCCCCCCACAATCCTGGCGGTTGGCGCCAACGGCCAGCTGAAAATGGGACGTCGAATCGTTTTGCCTGACGATTGCCCCCCCGACAGATGGCACTGCACGGACCCCGCTTTGGTTGCCAACAACCACGTTTTGGTGAAAATTTGCCAGCTCTTTGGCGTGCAGGTTGACGCGTACGGCACCGCCACCGATCCAAGCCACACCAAGGGCGGCTTGAGCGCCCTGTGACCCACGTGGTCGCGTCGCGTTAAGTTGCGGGTGGACGAGGGCGGGCGGTTCCCTATAATCCCCCGCGTATGTCAGCTCCTGCCGGAGGAAAGTCCTCCAAAACCGCCAAACTTCTGCGCACCCGCAACATCGGGATCGTGGCCCACATCGATGCGGGCAAAACCACGGTCACCGAACGCTTTTTGTTTTATTCGGGCCGCATTCACAAGATTGGCGAGGTTCACGACGGCCAAGCGCAGATGGACTGGATGCCCCAAGAGCGCGAACGCGGCATCACCATCACGGCCGCCGCCACCACGCTTGAGTGGAACAATCACGAGCTGCATTTGATTGATACGCCCGGCCACGTTGACTTCACCATTGAAGTGGAGCGTTCGCTGCGCGTGCTGGATGGCGCCGTGGTGGTGTTTTGCGGTGTTTCCGGGGTTGAGCCGCAGTCTGAAACCGTGTGGCGGCAAGCCAACCGTTTCCACGTGCCGCGGATGGCGTTCATCAACAAAATGGATAGAGCCGGCGCCGATTTTGACCGCGTCGTGGAAGACATTCGCACCCGCTTGGCCGCCAAGGTGCTGCCCATCCAGCTGCCCATTGGGGCCGAAGACAAATTCGTGGGCGTGGTGGATCTGGTGCAGGAAAAGGCGTTTTACTTTTCTGCGGTGGAAGGCGAGTTGCCGCGCGAAGACAGCGTGCCCGCCGAAATGGCCGACGCGGTGGCCGCGGCCCGCGACACGCTGATTGGCGCGGTGGCTGAATTTGATGACGATTTGGCCAATGCCTATCTGGAAGGCCAGCCCATTGAACAAGCGGCCATCAAAACCGCTTTGCGCAAGGCCACGGTGGGTTGCCATTTGGTACCGGTTTTGGCGGGCGCAGCGTTGCGAAACAAAGGCGTACAAGCCCTGCTTGATGCCGTGGTTGATTATCTGCCTTCACCGCTGGAGGTGCCGCCCATTGATGGTGTGGTCCCGGGCACCAATGAGCCCGCGCACCGTGAACCCTCCGACAACGCGCCGTTTTGTGCGCTTGCCTTCAAGGTGCAAATGGATGAAGGGCGCAAAGGTGTATATCTGCGCATTTACTCGGGCACGGTGAAACCGGGCGACGACGTGTTGAACGCCCGCTTGGGCCAAAAGGAAAAGATCGCGCGCTTGTTCAGCGTGCACGCCAACCGCCGCGACCGTTTGGATAAGGCAGGCACGGGCGAAATTGTGCTGGCCATGGGGCTACGTCACGCCGGCACCGGCGACACCATCTGCGCGCCCAACGCACCTGTGATGTTGGATCAGATCGTGGCGCAAGATCCTGTGATCACGCGCGCCATCGAGCCGCGCACCACGGCGGAAAAGGAAAAGATGGACTTTGCGCTGCAAAAGTTTGCCGACGAAGATCCCACGTTCCGCTACCAAGAGGATACCGACACGGGCCAAAGCATCATTCGCGGCATGGGTGAGCTTCACCTCGACATCATCGTCGATCGGCTCAGGCGCGAATACAACGTCGACGCCACCGTAGGTCGGCCGCAGGTTGTGTACCGCGAGACGGTTTCGGGCGCGGCGGACGTGGACGCGCGCTTTGAACGCGAGCTGGACAGCGAAAAACTGTTCGGCCAAGCCAATGTTCATATCGAACCTTTGCCGCGCGGTGGAGGTGTGGACATCAAGCTGGGGCTGTCTTCATCGGCCTCAGCCCCTCCTGTGCCTCAAACCATTTTGGACGCCGCCTTGGAAGGCGCGCGCGAGTCGATGGGATCGGGGCTCGAGGGCTACCCGCTAGAGGATGTGCGTTTGCTTATCACGGGCATCGAGTTTCGCCCGGAGGCGTCCACGCCCAACGGACAAAAAGCCGCTATGGGTGAGGCTGTGCGCAAGGCCTTGCGCGCGGCGGGCACCGCGCTTTTGGAGCCCATCATGCGGGTGGAGATCTCGTCACCCGAATCCAACGTGGGCGATGTGCTGGGCGATCTGAACGCGCGTCGCGCCCAAATTGAGGACGTGGGCTTCCGCGCCGATCAGCGCATGATTGTGGCCTTGGTGCCGCTGCGTCGTATGTTCGGCTACGCCACGGATTTGCGCTCTGCCACCCAGGGCCGCGCCACATACAGCATGCTGTTTGAGAAGTACGACACCTGGAACTAAAACCAAGCGACCCCGTTGCGCTTTGCGCCGCGCCGCTTGGCACGGCAGTTGTGCTATAACCGCATGTTGGCCGGCCTTGGCCTAGGAGACGTCTGCGTATGAAGTTCTCGACACTCGTCCTTGCTGGTTTGTGTGTGTTGGTTTTAGGTAGCCCCGCGTGGGCACACATCGAGTTGCTGGCGCCCACGCCGCGTGTGCCCAACAAAGACTCGATCAAGACAACGCCTT
>JBBSJE010000070.1:0-26231 GCA_038257535.1 Polyangia bacterium | reverse complement strand
TTCAATGGTTGCACGAAGCCGGTACCCTTCTTTGAAGGCTTGCGGTTCCACCGATCCAGCAGTCCTGCGGCAGAAAGCACGCGATAGACTGAGGTGGGGCTAGCCGCCACGATGTCTTGGTCCAGCATCATAAAAGTTGTGCGGCGATAGCCTTCGAGCGGGTGTTGGCTGTGAAAGTCAATGATGGCCTTCTTCTCCCATTCCTGCAGCCAATGGTCGCGGGGGACCAATGCGTTGTGTTCGTTGGCCCTGCCGTACCGCTTTCGCCACTGGAAGAATTTGCAACGCGCAATTCCGAGCCACCCGATGAACCTGTCCACGGGCAACTCGGTCTTGCGACTCCACTTATTCACAAAATCTACTACGCTGTCGCGGGTGTCAGGCGGGCACCATTTACCGCTCAGGGCTCCCCAAGACTTTTTTTTAAATGCACGTACTCAGCCGAGATTTCGGCGATCACGTTGTCTTTCTTGGCCAGCTTGGCTTCGAGAAAGCCTACTTTCGCCGCCAACTGTTGCTCCCTCTGGCTGTCTCGCTTGCTGGGCCCGCTTTCCAGGGCTGACACCAGGTTTTCCAAGGCGGCCTTTTGCCAGGTGTAAAACACGCTCGGGGGGACCTTGTACTCCTCGCAAAGTTGCGCGACCGTGACCTTGTCCACTAGGTGGCGGCGGATGATGGTGGCCTTTTCCTCGGCATTGTACTTGCGACGCTTCGACATTGATGACGCTCCTTGCCGTTTCTGTACCACGGCTCTGGCGTCGTCTCATTCCGACTGGGGCAGCACTCAAGCATGTGGTGGGGCCTGCGTAAACACGATCAGCAGCAACGCTCACTGTGGTGGTTGCAACACTCCATGCCTTGCCAGCCAGTCCTGCTCTGGGGGGATCTGCAAACAGAAGGACGGCGAAAGCTGCGCGACAAATTCTGATTGTTTAGTGGGCGTGTGCAACGTGTACTACCGGGACGAAGACGGAGACGGAAGAGGGAGCCCTACCAATGTCAGGAGAGCATGCAATACCCCAAGCGCACCCACCGGCTACGTGGCCAATGCAGACGATTGCTGTGACACCGCGCCTGATCTCAAGGTGGCGGCGAGAATCTTCAAAGGGCAGACTCAATATTTCCAATTAGCTGCAGATGTCTGCGGAATCACCTTTGATTACAACTGCGATGGCATCTTAGAGAAGTTGCGGACCGGAGTGGCTACGGGCTGCTCCGCCGATTGCACGGAAGTGCTTGGCGGTTCATGGTACGAACGGGAACCTGCTTGCGGAGAGTCAGCAGAAACTCCGCGGTGTGGCTTTCAAGGTGGATGTAGACTCTTTGGTCCAATGTTCGAGCCTCAAACCTGCCGGTGAGCGCAGTATTCACGACTGCTTTTCCGCGTTCGAGGCCCGCGCGCGTCGGCTACGACTCCATGTCACAGTGCCTGAAGTCTAAAGAGCGATTCAAATACAATAGGAAAGGCGCACGCCCTTCACCGGGTGCGTGCGCCACGTGCATCGTCGTTCTTAGCTAGCCGTTACGGTGTGTAAACCAGTTCGGTGACGCAGAAGTCGAAGGGCGTTGCGGCGCTGGCATTTGTGGTGATCTGGACCCCGATGCTCTGCACCGCTTCCCCGGCATAGGCCGCACCGTCAGCCAACCAGCATTCTTTCGTCAGCCCCGAAACAGGTACTGAGTTCGTCCCCGCCTTGAGCTCCAATGAACCTGGTGTGCAGTAGTCAACCTTCGCTGGCGTCTGCACCTTGAGACGGGTGCCTGGCGGGACGGTGCCCGACAGGCTGACCTTGATGGTGCCTGTGAGACTTGCCGTCATTTCGGGGTTGGGCATTGCGTCGGCTTGGTTGACGTTCCAGCCCAAAAGTGCCCCCCAGTGGCTGCCGTAGGAAGTCTCGTCAGGCACCTTGGCGGCTTCGCCAGAGACACAGATCTTCCCTTGCACCGAGAAGTCCTTGGGAAGAATTTTGCTGGTACCACCATCATTGTTGTCGTTTGCAGTCCACATGTAGCCCTGGAGACCGCCGCTCTTATGGTACCCGCCGACCGTGTTGAGCGCATTGCCGCTCGGGGCCGGGTTGTTAGTCCCACCGGTGTTGCCGGTGCCCGTGGTGTTGCCAGTGCCGGTGGTGTTGCCGGTGCCCGTGGTGTTGCCAGTGCCCGTGGTGTTGCCAGTGCCGGTGGTGTTGCCGGTGCCCGTGGTGTTGCCGGTGCCGCCTTTGTCGCTGTCAACGCCGTCGCCGGCGCACGCCACTACGCTGCCGGCCGCGAGCAGAATCGAACCAAAAAGATGAAGAGCCTTCCTTGTCATGAGCAGAACCTTTCGATGAGCTTGCGGAATGGGTTGGTTGGCGCCGCACCGGGATTCACCGGCGCAACGGCGCGTTGCGGCAATTTGTTTTGCCTGCTGAAGATGTCAACACTGTGGGTACCCAAAAGTGGGAAGTGCGGGTTTTGCAAAGGCGCTCCATCCCGGGACGTGACCGGTCGTCATCGCGCGGCGCAGGCGCTATGTTCTTGGTGCTTATGCCCTCGCCCCCATCGCCTCACCGCAGCGCCGAATCGCTAACTCCCCGCGCGATCGTTGAAGAACTAGACCGCTACATCGTGGGGCAGAAGGCCGCCAAGCGCGCTGTGGCGGTGGCTTTGCGCAACCGCTGGCGGCGGCAACAAGTTCAGCCGCCGATGCGGGACGAAATCTCCCCCAAGAACATCATGCTGATCGGCCCCACCGGCGTGGGCAAAACCGAGATCGCGCGACGGCTCGCGAAACTAGCGGGCGCGCCCTTCGTGAAGGTTGAAGCCTCGAAGTTCACCGAGGTGGGCTACGTGGGCCGCGACGTGGATTCCATGGTGCGTGATCTGGCCGAAACTGCCGTGGCCATGGTGCGCGAAGAAGAGCGCGAACGCGTGCGCCCGCGCGCCCGTGACAGCGCCGAAGAGCGGTTGCTGGACATTCTGCTGCCGCCTCCTCGCGGTGCCCGAACGGCCTCAGCGCCCGCTTCGTCAGCGATTCCTCTAGGCCCCACCGGTGCGAGCGAAGCGCCAAACGAGGCACCACCCGCCGGCGAAAATGCAACCCGCGATAGCCTGCGGCGCATGCTGCGTGAAGGTAAGCTCAACGATCGCAAAGTCGATGTTGAAACCGCCGACGCTCCGCAATCGGTGATTGATGTCTTTTCAGGCACCGGCATGGAAGAGATGGTGCTGAACCTCAAAGACATGCTGCCGGGTGGCAACCGTCGCACCAAGAAACACCGGGTCAGTGTGCCCGAAGCGCTGGAGATGCTTACAGAAGAGGAAGTGGGCAAACTCATCGACCAAGATCGCGTGACCAAAGAGGCCATGCGTCGGGCTGAGCAATCCGGCATTATTTTTATCGACGAAATCGACAAGGTTGCCGGACGTGAAGGCAGCGGCCGTGGCCCCGACATCTCGCGCGAAGGCGTTCAGCGCGATCTGCTGCCCATCATTGAAGGGTCAACCGTTTCCACGAAGTACGGCGCTTTGCGAACCGATCACGTTTTGTTCGTGGCCGCCGGTGCCTTTCACGTGAGCAAACCCAAGGATCTGATCCCAGAGCTGCAAGGCCGGTTCCCCATCCGCGTGGAACTTGAAGCGCTTTCCAATGAAGACTTCGTGCGCATTCTGACCGAGCCAGAAAACGCGCTGACCAAACAATACAAAGCCCTGCTGGCCACCGAAGGCGTGCAGATCGAATGGCATGACGAAGCGATCGCCGAGATCGCGCGCGTGGCGGCGCAGGTGAACGCGCGGCACGAGAACATCGGCGCGCGAAGGCTGCACACGGTGCTTGAACGGTTGCTTGACGAAGTGGCGTTCGAGGCGCCTGAGATTGGCGCGCAAACCATACCCATCACCCGCGACTATGTGACGCACCGGCTGGATGACATTCTCAAGGACGAAGATCTAAGCCAATACATCTTGTGACCCGCAAAGCGGCGCAAATGGCAGACCGGGGTCGCGCAGCCCGCGGCTGAAGATTTTGACCGACCCAGCGGCCTAGACACGGTATGGTTCGGCCACAGGAGCCGCCATGCCTACGATGTGTTTTGCCCCGTCCTCTGTCGTCCGGATGTTTGCCGCGTTCGGCGTTTCCCTTTGCCTGTCGTTGACGTTGCGGACGTCGGCGCACGCTGATCAGCCCGCCGCGCCGGCAGAAGAAAAGCCGCAGCCATCCGACACGGCGGCAACTTCCGAGCTTCCTGCGGTGCCTGCGGGATCTCCGTCAGGTCCCCCCGTGCCCACGGCGCGAGCGCGGGTGTTGGTGCTGCCGGTTGTGATTGGCAACGCGCCCGATCCCGATCCCTTGCTGATCACGTCGCTGGTCAAAGGTCTGAGTGAAAATCCCAACTGGGATGTGGTTTCCCCAGCATCAGGCGACCCCTTGGAAGCCTTGCCCTTGACCACGGTGTCACCTGACCTGCTGGCGCAAGCTGATGCGGCGCTGGCGGACACGGCAAACGCGCGCGCTGCCAACGATCACGCCACGGTGGTCGCCGCGCTCGGTCCCATGATGGAAAAGCTTCTTGCGGCCACCTTGGAAGCGCCGCTTGGGCCTTCGGGGGCGGCCGTCGCAATGAAACTGGGCAGCGCACTTTTGGCCGCGCAAGCGGGTGCGGGCCTGGAGCAAGAGGCGTCAGCCACAGCGGTGACCCTGAAACAGCTGCTTCCGGGGCGTGCGTTGGGCCAGGCGGAAGGCTTCTCTTTGGTGGCTGCGGCGCTGCTTGCCGCAACGCCTGCCACGGGAGCCACCGTGCAGCTGACCTCGAACCCCCAAGGCTGCGATGTGCTTGTCGATGGCGCAAAGCTGGGCCCCGCGCCTGTGAGTTTGGTTTTGCGCCCCCACACGAAATACAGTGCCTCCGCCGTGTGCACCCAAGACGCCGGCAAGCGGGAGTCGTTTGTGCGAACGATCGCGGCCGAAGCGCCAAGCCCTGACCCCGAAACGTCTGCGCCCAAGGCGTCCACAGTGACTTTCGTGTTGGACGCCATGCTGCCTTATGTGCTTGAGCGCAACCCCAAGGGTGCACGTTTGCGCTTCGCAAGTGCGGAACAGCGCCGAGGGCTGGAAGAAGTTTATGTGCCTCGCCTTGCTGAACGATTTGGCGTCACTAGCGTGGTGTTGGTTTCAAGCGGCCAATTTCAAAGCAACGACTGGCTCAACGCGCGGCTGTACTTGAGTTCAGGCTTCAAAAACCGCCATGGTTTGGCGCGCATGGAGTCGGCGCGGGCGGCTGCCCTGGGCCGTTACCTGTCAACGGGTCGAGAGTCACCCGGCGTGTTGAACGCCGAAGAAGCTGGAAACATGGTGGCGGCCTCCCAAACCTTGCGTCCCTTGACCGGCCAAACGCTGCAAAGGTCACCCTGGTACACCGACGTGCCCGGATGGTCCATGTTGGGATCGGGCGCAGTTGCCGTGGCCTTGGGAATTTGGGCCAACGGCAAAGGCAACGACAAGCGCACCGACGCGGAATTGAACACACGGGGTGATCCGATTCGCCGCGATCAGTTGAACTCGCAAGCCAACAACCTGAAGTTCTGGGGCAACGTTGGCATGTACGGTGGCGCCGCTTTGGCCGGCGCGGGGATCCTCTTGCTGCTGCTGCCAGAGTACGAAGAAACCCGCGGTGAGCTTTACGGCTTAACCCCGTTGCCCGGGGGGGCCGCCTTCAACTACAGCGGCCGCTTCTAGCCAACGCCCAATGCACGCAGGCGAGGGACCAGGGCGTCCCCCTGGCCGCTGGCCCCCAGTGGCCGGCCCCCACTGTCATCTCGGCGCCACTCGGACGCCCCTTCGGGCGGGTGCGGCGCCTCCGCGTTCCACGGGCTGGGGTGAACCGCGCCCCGCGCCCTGGACGGGGCTGCTTGGACCCCGCATTGGAGAGGAGGGCACCTGGCGCGGCTGAACCGAAGGCATGGGGCGGTAAACCGCCGGGGGCGCGCTTGGCGCTTGGCGGGGCCCACCGCCGGCCTGAACGCCGCCTCCCGTAGGGCCCGGAGCCGCACGCCAACCACCCCCCGCTGAAGGGGCGGGCGCCGGCTGGGGGGCGCTAGGTTGCGGGCCCGCTCGCCAGCCACCATCGGACGGGGCTGGGCTAGAGGGCGCTGACGGCGTGGCACCTGCACGCCAGCCGCCGCCTGCGGCCGGTGCCGGGACGGGCGCTGCGGGGCCCGGCGCCGCTGGACCTGCGCGCCACCCACCACTGGCGCCACCGCCTTGGCCAGGAGCTGGCGCAGGCTGAGCGCCACCAGTTGAAGGTCCTGCCCGCCAGCCGCCGCTGGCCGATCCACCCGCTTGCGGATTCGCGGGGGCCGAGGGACCCGCCCGCCAGCCTCCTGAGGAGGCGCCGCCTTGATTGCTGGGAGGCGCGCGCCACCCGCCCGCGGCGCTGCCGCCTTGATTGCTGGGCGCGCCTCGCCAACCGCTGGCCGAGGGCGCGCGGGAGGGTCTGCCGTAATGATAGTCGCGCTGGCCGCCTGAGCCGCGCCAATAGCCCGGCTCGTACACCCAACGACCGCTAATCACGACGTACCGAGGCCGAATCCATAGATAGTCATTGCGCGCGGCCACCCAATAGCCGCTCACCCACATCCAGTCGTAGCCGGTCCAATCCCAGTAACCGTCCACCCATACGAACCCAGGGCCCGGGGCCATGGTGCGAAACTCGGTGACGGGCGGAGGCGGCGAGGAGCGTACGTAGATCTCCCCTTGGCTGCCGGCCGCGGTGGTGCCGGAATACGTGTACGTGACGCGCGCCGGCCTCACCAAGCACGCGCTCAAACCCAACGTCAAAGCCAGCCCAGGCGCAGCCCAGCGCAGGCTTCGTATCAGCTTCGTGGCGCCTTCGCGCAGTTCATGGCGATTCATGGCAAACAACTCCTTCACAAATTAAACGCCCCGGTGGCGGCCTGTATTCACGCGGCAAGGTGCTTGACCCACCCTTCGGTGAAGACTACAACGATCCTCGCCGTAAGGCACCCCAAGGCCAGCGAACGATCCACAACGGCCCGCACCGGCCCGCACTTGGGACCGTTACAGAATTTCGTCACCATGAGCAATCGGCGTTTACGCGGCCTAGGGGGGCTCATCGCCCTGTTTTGCATCTCCTGCCAAGCGGTGGGTAGCGATCCTGAAGCGGTGGTGCAAAAGTTCATCGCAGCGGCCAACACAGGGCAAAACCACGAGGTCTACAAGCTGCTCGGGCCGCGAAGCCAGCAACGCTTGGCGGAATTGCGGCAATCGGCCAAGCGGGTCAGTGGGCGGCTGGCGTTGCAACCCGAGGACTTCTTGGCGGTGGGGCGCTCACCCCCGGCGTGGGAGGTGGCGGGCGTGAGGCTTTTGCGCCAATCGCAAACCGAAGCGTCAGTGCAGGTGTTTTCCACCGCGGGCGACAGGCACGCGCTGACCCTGGTGAAAGTCGGCGGCGAGTGGAAGGTCGAACTGCCTGGCGGGTAGGCCGGTGGCGTTGTGGTTAACCGTGTTTAGCCACCGGTGTTTCGCGAACCATGGTTTGGTCCACGAATTCAACATCGTCGTCGGCCAACTCGAAAATAAGCTCTTCCACTGAAGGCAGCTGAGGCGCGGTGGCTTTCACTGCCCGTTCCGAAACACCTGAATCTGTGTGGGCGCGCCGATCACCCACGCGCCGTTCGCGCGGAAATAGCCGTTGATCCGTGCCCTGGTTCCGGCGCTCTTCTTCGCGCCGCTCACGGTCCAAGATGATGCGGATCTCCTCCACGGTGGGTGGCACTGCATCCATGCGCATCACGCGGGTTCCGCAATTGTGGCACATGGGCACAAAGCGCGCGTGCAGCTCAACCATGCGCAAGTTGTCGCGTCGACGTTCATGGCAAAGTTCGCAACTGGCGCCGCGCCCCACAGGGCGCGTTTCGGACCACTTCTGATAGCAGGCCCAACAGCGACCCCGGCGCAACTCCGCCACGTGGGCGCCACAAACATTGCAAGGCAGGGTGGCCCGTTGCACTTCGATAGACATGGTGCTTTAGCGGTAACGCCGCCGGACGGCATCCGCAATTTTTCGATCACGCTGTGCGTATCAACGCACGCGAATGACCGCGCACAACATTTCGCCCGCGTAATAACGAAGGGCGCTGTCATCACCCTGTTGGCGCGCGCGCAAGAACGTGTTGATCACCCGCCCCTGCTCATCGCGCCGACGCGTGGGCCGCATGGGATCCACAACGCTTTCGCGCTGCACACCCTCGCGCCACTCCTGGAACTTCAACGCCCCGCCGGGGGCGATCCCAGTCACCATGCCCACGTGCGTGCCACAGGCGGTGCCGCGCTGGGTGGTGTCGAAAAACAGCAAGTCGCCAACGCGGGCCTGCCGTGGGTCCAGGTTTTCGTGGCGGCCGTGCGCATAGGCATAAAGCGCTTCAACAGAGCCATCGGTGCCAAAGCGAACGCCGCGTTCGTGCAAAGCCCGTTCAATCGGCGCGGCCGCTGTCATCGGGCGAGGCGCGTCGCTTCGCCGGGTGCCCTTGGCGTGCATGCCGCCTTTGAGCGGCCAAGGGGTTTGCGTGCTCCAAGCGCCGCAGCCAGCGGCCAGCACGCCCGCAGCAGCCAGGCCAATGATGGCCGGCAACAACGGCCAGAAATTCTGGGACACCCAACGCACCGAGCGCTTCATGTGCCCCATTGTAAGATATGTAGTTTGCTTGTCTACTTTTGCGCAGCTTTTCTTATTGACACGAGTTTTGGCCGATGACGCCGCCTGGTCGTACGATGAAGTTATGCGATCCGTCGTTCTTGTGGCCGCCGCGCGAACCCCCATCGCGGCCTTTGGTGGCGCCCTTGCGTCTGTGCCGGCATGGCGTTTGGGAGGCGTGGCCATCGCCGAGGCCTTGCGGCGGGCGCAGATCGATCCTGCGCAGGGCGAGGTGGTGGGCGAGGTGTTCATGGGCTGTGTCCTGGGCGCCGGCCAAGGGCAAGCCCCGGCCCGGCAAGCGGCGCACGCAGCTGGGTTGCCGCAATCGGTGGGCGCCGTCACCATCAACAAGGTTTGCGGCTCGGGCCTCAAAGCCGTGGTATTTGCCAGCCAGGCGATCGCCGCGGGCGAGCACGATGTCGTGGTGGCGGGCGGCATGGAATCCATGTCGAACGCGCCTTACCTGCTCCCCAAAGCGCGCGAAGGCCTGCGCATGGGACACGGCCAAGTGATCGATTCGATGATCCACGACGGCTTGTGGGATCCCTACGGCGACACGCACATGGGCAGCTGCGGAGAGCTATGCGCCCGCGAAAAGCAGATCGGCCGACAGGAGCAAGACGCCTACGCGACCGAGTCTTATCGGCGCGCCCTGCAAGCGCAGGGCGAAGGAAAATTTGCCGCCGAGATCGTGCCTGTGGCGGTGCCTCAGCGCAAAGGCGATCCGGTCGTTTTCGATACCGATGAAGAGCCCGGGCGTGGCGACGTGAGCAAATTGTCCGCTTTGCGCCCAGCGTTTGCCAAAGACGGCACCATCACCGCGGGCAACGCGTCTTCGTTGAATGATGGCGCCGCGGCCTTGGTGTTGATGGCCGAAGACGTGGCGCGCGCGCGTGGGCTTGCGCCGTTGGCGCGCATCGTAGGCAGCGCCGTGCACGCGCAAGCGCCGGAATGGTTTACCACCGCACCGGCCGGCGCGATTGAGCGGCTGTGCGCGCGCGTGGATTGGCGCAAGGACAGCGTGGATCTGTGGGAGATCAATGAGGCGTTTGCCGTCGTGGCGTTGGCCAACAACCGCATGCTTGGTTTGGATCCGGCGCGTGTCAATGTGTGGGGCGGCGCGGTTGCGTTGGGGCATCCGATAGGCGCAAGCGGCGCACGCGTTCTGGTAACGCTGCTGTCCGCTATGGCCGATAAGAAGGCGCGCCGGGGCGTGGCCTCATTGTGCATTGGTGGTGGTGAGGGCATCGCCATGGCGGTGGAGCGCCCATGAAGATGGAATGCGTAGGTGTGGTGGGGGCGGGGCAAATGGGGCGCGGCATCGCGCAGGTGGCGGCCGCCGCGGGCTTGCGTGTGATGTTGTTTGACGCCAACGCCGACGCTGCAGCCAAGGCACGCGATGCGATTGCGTCCGCGTTGGAACGGCTTGTAAGCAAGAACAAACTGCAAGCCGCCGATCGCGACGCGACGTTGGCGCGGCTGCTAGTGGCGCATCAACTTGATGACTTCGTTGCCGTTGATATGGCCATCGAAGCGGCCACGGAAAAGCTGGAAATCAAGCGACGCATTTTCGAAGACTTGGATCGCGTGTGTGCGCCCGAGGCTATCTTGGCTAGCAACACATCGTCGATTTCCATCACCGGCTTGTCAGCTCACACCCGCAGGGCGCACAAGGTGGTGGGCATGCACTTTATGAACCCGGTGCCCGTGATGAAACTCGTTGAGGTGATTCGCGGCCTTGCCACCGATGACGACACCTACGAAACGGTCTTGGCGCTGGCAGCTCGCATGGGCAAAACCACTGTGACGTCGCGGGACATTCCGGGATTCGTTGTGAATCGGGTACTCATGCCTATGCTCAACGAAGCTTGTTTTGCGCTCTTCGAGGGCATTGCCACGGCGGCCGATATCGATCAGGGCTGCGTGCTGGGGCTGAACCACCCGATGGGCCCGTTGGCGCTAACCGACTTGATCGGTCTTGACACCACGCTGGCGATTTTAGAGGTGCTTCATCGCGAACTGGGTGACGACAAATATAGACCTTGCCCCTTGCTGCGACAGTATGTGGCGGCGGGTTGGTTAGGACGCAAAACCGGGCGCGGATTTTTTACGTATAGTTGACACCAGGGCCGTCAAGGTGGGGCGGCTCACCCCAAGACCCGTCAATCTCGCGCACAGGCATTTCGCCACTTGGGCAATCTTCTGATCGCTGAGACAGTTGTCGCATGAAGCGCATCACGTTGTCTCTGTGTGTTTTGCTGGCTGTGCCCGCCACCGCCTTGGCGAAACCCGCGCCCAAGCGACTGCTGTTTTTTACCCGCTCTGCAGGCTTCGAGCACTCCACGGTCAAAGCGAACAAAGATGAGCAGCCCTTTGCCCTGGGCGTGCTCTCAGCTTTGGCGATGCCTCACAACTGGGAAGTTGTTCACACCAAAGATGGCGGCGTGTTTACGCCCCAGATGTTGGCGGGCTTTGACGCGTTTGTGTTTTTGACCACTGGCGACCTCACACAACCGCGCAAGGACAAGGATCAAAAACCCTTGCCGCCTGAGGATCCCAACCAGCTGCCCATGACCGCCGAAGGCAAGGCCGCTCTGCTGGCCGCTGTGGCGGCAGGCAAGGGTTTTGTGGGCATTCACAACGCCAGCGACACGTTTCATAGCGCGGGTCAACGCGGAAGCCACCAGGAGCCGGCTGAAACCGATCCTTTCATTGCCATGTTGGGGGGTGAATTCATCGCGCACGGTGAACAGCAAATGGCATCAGTGCGGGTGGTGGATCCGCGGTTTCCCGGTTTCGGCAACATCGACCGAATCCTTGCGTACAAAGAAGAATGGTACACGCTCAAGAATCAGCCCCAAGACATGCACGCCCTCTTGGTGCTCGATCCCGGGGGCATGACGGGGGGCATGTACGATCGCCCGCCCTACCCGGTGGCTTGGTCGCGTAAGCACGGCAAAGGCAAGGTCTTCTATACGGCGCTGGGGCATCGCGAGGACGTATGGACCCATGCCGCGTTTCAAAAGATGTTGGTGGGAGGCATTAAGTTTGTTTTAGGCGCGGCGCCCGGCAGCATCAAACCCAACGTCACGCAGGTGGCGCCTCTCTACCGCAAACTTCCAGATAAACCCTAAATTTGCGAACACTTAGACAATAATGAGCCGCTAACAAAGGGCCGTTTTACAGTGGTTTTACCCACATTTCGTGAGCCTATGCAGATAGGCTTTGGTACACTTAAGGCCTTCATTCATTGCAGGGGGCGCCAATGAACATCCTGCTGGTCGAGGATGAACCTGGGCTAAGAAACGGGCTTGCAGATCTGCTCGAAGCACAGGGTCACACTGTCATCGCTGTAGGAGACGGGCTTTCGGCTTGTAGCCGCGGGCTCACCGACAACATTCATCTGGTGGTTTTGGATCTTACGCTGCCCGACGTTGACGGCATCGAGGTCTGCCGGCGGCTTCGCAATGGTCGGCCAGAGCTGCTGATCATGATGCTTACCGCGCGAGCCCGCGAAGACGACAAAGTGGCGGGCCTGGGCATCGGCGCCGACGATTACGTCACCAAACCTTTTGGCGCCCGCGAACTGCTGGCCCGCATTGATGCCCTGGGGCGTCGCATGCGAGGCGACTTGGCTGGTCCCGAACGAGTTGAGGTTGATGGTTGTTTTCTCGATTTGGGTCGCTGCACCGCCACGCGCGGCGAAAACCCCATTCAGCTCACGGCGCGCGAGGCACGCATCCTTCGCTTGCTTTACGTGAACAAAGCACGCGCGCTCACCCGGGGCGAATTGCTTGAACAAGCCTGGGGCGCCTCCGCGAAACTGCAAACCCGCACCGTCGACATGACGATCGCAAACCTTCGCCAAAAGATCGAATCTGACGTGGCGGCTCCACGCATCATCACCACCGTGAAAGGCGTGGGTTACGCATGGGGCGCTTCCTCTTAAAGGGCACCAACACAACGGTTGCGATGGTGCTCACGGTTGTGGCCGTGCTGATTCCTTGCGGCGTTTGGTATTGGTTGGGTAGCCGACAGCTTGATCGCGTGACCGAAGAACTGAAGCAAGGCGCGCGTCGCGAAGCCCAAACCACGGCTGAACAGGTTGCCGCGAAAGTGGCGTTGCAGTTGGAAGAGCTGCGCAAGGTGGAAACCGAGCGCAGCCACTTGCACTACTTCCCTAAGTACCTAACTCGCGGCAAACACTGCGACCGCTTGAAGGTGCAAATGTCACCTCTGGCCACGGGCGACTATCCAAAGCCGATCAAGCTGTACTTTCAGCTGGATGTGAATGGCAACATCACGGCGCCGCGGCCGGATGCGCGCATCGCCACGCTGGACATTCCTGTTGGCAGCCGCTTTGATGTGGGAACGGCCAGCTCTGGCAACGGCCAATTGCCCACGTCGATTGCGCCGTGGGCTTCAATGACCCAAGCCGAGGCCGGCTTACCGGCGTCCGACGATCAAACCGAGGTGGGGGCCTTTGGGTGGCACACAGGGCGGCTTGAAGGGGCCCCCGCCTTGATGGCCATTCGTGCGGTGATCTTGGCGGGGCATCGCTACTTTCAGGGCTTTGTGGTGCAGTCGGGCGACGTAAGCCCGTGGATGTTCGATGGTGGTTTTGATGCAAAGCTTCGCTATGGACCCGCGGGCGTTCACGCCACGGCGGCGGTGCCGCTGCAAGAGGTGGGCTGGCATGTGGCCGTAAATCCGCAAACGGCGATGCACGCGGTTCGCCGCCAAGAAAGCACCTTGCGAAGCCAGTTTGGTTATTCGTACCTCGGCGGGTTGATTGGAGCGCTCCTCACCGGGGGGTGCGTGGTTGCCTTGGTCGTCAGCTCGGGCAACTTGGCGCGAGAGCGTTCACGGTTTGCCGCAGCGGCGGCCCACGAACTTCGCACGCCCTTGGCGGGCATTCGCTTGCATGGCGAAATGCTGGCTTCAGGCTTGGGCAACCCCGCGGCGGTGGCGAAATACGCTCAACGCATCACGGACGAGGCCGAACGCTTGGGCCGCGTGGTTGTGAACGTTTTGAACCATTCGCGGAGGGAGCAGCGCCGGTTGACCTTGGATCGGCGAACGATGGATCTGCGCGCCACGTTGGACGATGCGGTGCTCATGCTAACGCCGCTTGTAAAGGAGGGCGGGGGCGCGCTGGTTGCGGAGATTGATGCCGCCGTTGGGCACGCGCATCTGGATAGAGACGCGCTTATGCAGATCCTGAACAACCTGGTCGACAACGCCGAAAAGTACAGCCGGGGTGCAGAAGATCGCCGCATTCACCTTGCGGTGACGCAATCAACGTCGGCCGTGGTGCTTCGCGTGGCCGATCACGGACCCGGGGTCCCCGCTGGCTTCCGCGCGCGCTTGTTCAAACCGTTTGTTGGGGCCGACACCAGCACCAAAACGGCGGGGCTTGGTCTCGGCTTGTCCGTGGTGGCCGAATTGGCGGGCGCCCATGGCGGCCACGTTCGTTACGTAGACACGCCCGCAGGCGGCGCCACATTTGTGGTTGAGCTTCCCCAGGTGGCGGTTTAGCCGGAGGCTTTTCCGTTCGAGGTCGCCCCGTTATCGTCAGGGGAACGCTCTGCCCGGGATCTCCCCCTCACCTAGTAAGATGTGGCTAAAGTCGCTATTAACTATCGTTTAGTGGGGACGGCCATTTGTTTTGGTGCTAGGTATTCGCCTGGCGTTACGTGTCCTTTTGTGCGTTGGTCGCGGTGCTGGCGGCACTGCTAGGTGCAGCTTGCGTGGCTATGCCTATTTGAATGGGACCAGACGTTCGTCCGCCGTGGCGAAACACCAATTCGGGGAGATTAGTTATGGAGAACCGTCGTTGCCTTAATGCGAGCCAGCGAAGCTTGTTCGCCGGATGCCTTCAACCTGCGGTGGCCCTTGCGGCATTGTTGTTCGCCAATTGCACCAGCTCTGGTGGCGGCGATGACAAAGCCGGGGGCAAAGGAGGCGGTGAAGGCGGCGAAGATGGTGGGGGCGGCACGGGCGGCGATGATGGCGCCGGAGGCGGAGGCGGCGTTGTGATGCCCCCGAGGGTGTCGAGGCCTGTGGCCCGCTCACGCCCAGCCCGGTTCGGCGCCTGTCTGAAACAGAGTACCGGCGCACGCTGAGCGCTTTGTTTCCGAAGCTATTTCCTCCCTACGAAGACGGCGTGGTTCGCTACGACACGCATTTTCTTCGCTACACGCGACCCGGAACCTCCAAAGTTTCTGTGGACGCACATTTAAACAGCCTGATCGTCAAAGATCCCAACACGTTTGGCTTTGACAACCGTGCACGCAATTTGAACCCCACACCCTTGTCGCTTGAGGTGTACGACGAAATCGGTGGCAGCATTGCTGAGGCGCTGGTTATGGGCAGGAAACCAGACGGATCGCCGTTGGGCGCGCTCGAGATGCCCTGCAGCGAGAACACTGTGGCTTGCGGGAAAACTTTCGTCGAGTCATACGGAAAGAAGTTTTTCCGACGCCCTCTCACCAGCGAAGAGCTCAATCGCTACAGCAAGTTCTTCGAGGATGAGTTCAAGGTCGCCGAAGGCGTCTCAGGCGTGGAGCCTTTCAAGGCCGCGCTGGCGTTGACCATCGAGGCGTTCTTGCAGGCGCCCCAATTCCTTTATCGCCCCGAGATAGGCGACCCCAAAACGAAAGCGGGAGGCGCCATAAAGCTCACTCAATACGAAATTGCCAGTCGTTTGTCCTACATGCTCTGGAGCAGCATGCCTGATGATGAACTGTTGCTCGCAGCCGAGAATGGGGAATTGGCAAGCGCCGAGCAGCGTGAAGCTCAGGCGCGTCGCATGCTGAAGGATAAGAACTATCGCTACCAAAGCGTTGAGTTCTTCCGCCAATGGGCTGACTTCGAGCGCATCTGGTCCGAATCGTATCGACGCAAGCCTGGCCGCAACTTGGGTGACCCCGCGCATCCTTATGAGGTGTTCTACACGCTGGGCGCTCGTGAAGAAATCGCGCGCTTTATCGAATGGGCTTTTGCAGAGGGCGATGGCACGGTCAAAACGTTGTTCACCAGCACGAAAACTTGGGGCAATGCCCACGTGCGGGCCTTGTACGAAGGCAAGGCGTTGGCCGACTACGCGCCGCCCTCAAACGATTGGAAGGAGTTTGAGCCCAATGCCACGCAGCGTGCGGGCATCTTGACGCGTCCCTTGGTGGCCTGGGCCTACTCTCACTTCGACACCCCCAACCCCCCGGTACGGGGCTCGTTCATCCTTTCAAAGGTTCTGTGTTTCCACTTCCCGCCGCCGCCCGGTGATGCGATGGCTCTGGCTGGGTCTGTTTCATTGCCCGCGGGATCATCCAATCGTGAGCAGTTTGTGGCCCGCCTCAATGCCGCCTCAAATTGCAAAACCTGCCACAACACGATGGATCCACCTGGATTCGCAATGGAAAACTACAACGAGATCGGCATGTACATTCGCAACGACGCGAAAAACGGCAAGCCCATCAACGCTTCGGGCAAGCTGGACGTAGGCAGCGACGCGGATGGCGACTTTACGGATCTTGTGCAGCTGACGAAGCGATTCGGAGACAGCGTTTCCGTTCGTCAATGCATGACGACTCAGATGTACGAATACGCAACCGGTCGCGACGCAGAAGGCAGTTTGATTGACGGCTCCGAAGGCGTTGACAACTGTCGCTTGGAAGGTCTCGACAAAGCCGTGGCTGATAGCGGCGGTGATCTTCGAGAAGCCTTGGTCAAATACGCAGCAACTGACGACTTTGTATGGCGAGCCGCCTACTAGCCACGAGGAGCAAAGCCATGAAATCCTATACGCGCAGAGACTTGTTGAATTTGATGGGCTTGGGCACCTCGGGCCTGTTCCTTCCTTCGTTGTTGGGTGACAGGGCCGCGCAGGCGGCTGACATCCCCAAACGATTTTTCGTGTATTACACACCCCACGGTCCCGTTCAGCAGAACTTGACCATGCGACCCAGCGGCCCGGGCGGCTGGAACAATGATCAGTCGAACAAGACGGACCGCGAGATGTCGCTGTCGTTCAATCTCCCCGATTCCGAGGCGATGTGGAGCCAGATCCTCAAGCCGCTGTTCCCTCACCGAAAAAAGACGTTGGTGTTGGAAGGGTTGTCGATGACGTCGGCATTGCTCGACAAGCCAACCAACAATCACAACGCGGGAACCTCTCACGCCCTCACCGGCGCCAAGATGGTGATCCCCGGCGGATTCAAACAAGAAGGCGGCGGTGGTGGGTCTTCGATAGATCAAATTATTGCGGACAAAATTTCTGACCCGGCCAAGATCAAAAGCTTGTTCTACACCACGGGCGGTTGGTCACCGATCTTCCGGGGCAAGGCGGAGCAAACGGGGCAGGCGTCGTTGAGCCTTTCGTACGATCGCCTCTTCCCCGTCTCGAAAACCGGGGACGCCACGGCCGATCACATCAAGTCGCGCCGGCCCCACGCGCTTGAACTGGTGACCAAGGAGTACAACAGCTTGTTGCCAAAACTGTCAGGTGACGACAAAGCCAAACTGACAAGCCACTACGAGCTGATTGCTGACGTGCAAAAGCAGATCAACTTCCGCGCCACGGCAAACTGTGCAAGTCGGCCGGAAGCCAATCCGCAAAAACCAGGGCTCGACCACGAAACCGTCTCGGATGCCTTCGGGTCCATCATCGCGCCCGCGTTGGCATGCGATATGACCCGGGTGGCCGTGTTCAACAACAGCGGGATTTCACAGGCCGATGCGGTGAAGTTCCTGGACGTTCACACCGACCTGCATCTTGATGTGGCCCACAACGCTACGCCTCGAAACGCGACGCAAATGGCGAAAATGGCTGCCTACTACACCCTGTTGGCGAAAGAGTTCGCCGCCATCGTGTCGCGCCTGGATGCCATCCAAATCGACGGCACGAAAACGCTGCTCGACTACACAACTTGTTTGTGGATGTGTGAGTTGGCAAACGGGCCTCACGACATGCACGACGTCATGGCCGTGGTGGTGGGCGGCGGTGAAACCGGAGCTATGTCGCTTGGGCGCTACGTAAAGTATCCCGAGAACATCGACAATCCGCGGGGCGGGACCAAAGTGGGCCCCGCCCACCAAAAGCTCCTGGTTTCGTTGATGGGGGCTCACGGCGTGACCGACACAAGCATCGGCATGAAAAACGCCGAGCTGTCCGCCACGCAGCGGGCAAAATACGACCTGGAAGGCGCTCTGCCGATGCTGAAGGCGTAACGCTCGTCTTTCCGGTTGCCTCAAAAGCGCCTCGGCGATCCCCCACCTGGCGTACGGGTTCTGCTCGTAACCGATGGGTTTCTGCTTCGTGACGAATGCCGGGTTGACCCCCGCCTTTTTGGTTCACCGCTTGCCTTCAGCCAGTTCGCCTCCCCTCTGGCACAGCCTTTGCTCATCCCCAAAGCTCAACGCCTTGAGCGATGGGTTGATGGAGGAAGAGATGCAAATCGAGACAGGATGTGACCAAAGGAATGAAGGGGCGACGGCAGACCTGCATGGTTCGCTGAGGGGAACGGACGGTATGGAGGCGGTTCTGGCCGCAACGGCGGGGCACGAGCCAAGTGCTGCAAAGCCGACCGGCAATGAGCCGGCTCGCCCTGAATTCATTGGTGCCTATCAGATCCTTGCCCCCATCGCTCAAGGCGGAATGGCGCAGGTGTATTTGGCACGGCCCCCAGGGGCCACAGGGGCACACCGGCAAGTGGCGGTGAAGCGATTGCGGCCTGAAATGGCCAACGATCAGCGCTTTATCGATATGTTCCTAGACGAGCTTCAGATCTCCTCGCGCGTTTGTCACCCCAATGTTTGTACCGTGCTCGATTTCGGGGCGAGCAACGGCGAAGCGTTCATGGTGATGGAGCATCTGGTTGGCGAAACACTTTCCAACGTTCGTCGCAAGTTATCGCATTTGGCCTCGACAAAGCCTTCAGCGTTGAGTGTCAAAGAACGCATTGCGTTTGTATGCAACGTGATCGCCGACGCTTGTGAAGGTTTGCATGCCGCTCACGAGCAAAAAGACATTGAGGGGCACCCGCTCCAGATCGTTCATCGCGACGTTTCGCCAGAGAACCTTCTGGTGACCTTTGACGGCTGCGTGAAGGTTTTGGATTTTGGTGTCGCGCGCGCCAGTTGCCAAACCCACACAACGCAAGCGGGAGATGTGAAAGGCAAGTTCGCCTATATGGCGCCGGAAATCTTGGAGGGCCAGGCGGCCACGCGGCGCACCGACGTTTGGGGTTTGGGTGTTGTGTTGTGGGAGATGCTTACCCTCAAGCGTCTGTTTCGCCAGGAGAGCGACGCCCAAACGCTTCAAGCCGTCATGAAAATGAACATCGAGCCACCGTCGGCGCACCAGGCTGGCATTCCGGCAGCCTTGGATGCCATTGTGATGGCTGCTCTGAATCGCGATCCAAAACAACGGGTCGCCACCGCCCGGGACCTGGGTCAAGCGCTGGCAACATTTCTAACCAGACGGCGCATTGTCACCAGCCCCGCGTGCACCGCGGCGTTTATGCAGCTGCTGTTCCCTTCCGGAGCTGAAGACAAGCGTTGCCAAATGCTTGCAGCGATTTCGGGCAAACCATTTGTAGAACAGACCAAGGACACCGCGCCTTCGCGAGCCCACGCTTGCGAGGCAAGCGAGCCGTCGACGGGGAGGATTCGCACACGCGCCACCCAGGTGATTCGGTCCATTCGTCGCCGGCCATGGCGCATGGCTTTGGTCTCGGGTGTTACCGGCGCAGGCCTTTGGTGGACGCTTGGAAACGGTGATGTGGGGCTGCAGCTGTCGCGTGCGGAAGCCAAGTCCGCTCCCGCCACCACCGAGGGGACGCCCATGGATCCGCATCTACAAATGGCGCGCGTGCTTAGCGCGGCGGGTGCACACATCGATGTGGTTCAGTCCTCTGACGATAGCGTCACGGTTCGAATCAAATTGGGATCGCCAGTTGCACCTGCAGTCGCCTCTGAGAGCACAGCGGCGCCTGTGCAATAGGCACAACGCATCGAGTTTTTTTTGTGGGCACATTCATTGCTTTTGAACAAGGTGAAGGAGGGACATCATGAGGAACAGCTTTATTAGAAACACCATTTCTGCATCAGCGATGTTGGCATTGGTTAGCGTGGGCGGGTTAGCGAGCGCTGATGAACACGATCATGGCACCGCTGAACGGGCCGGTGCGTCCGTTGATCGCGCGGGTAGCAAGGTGAAAGGCGCTACCAAGCGGACGGGCAACCGCATGGAGAATGCGGCCGATCGCACGGGCAACCGCATGGAGAACGCCGCCGACCGCACGGGCAACCGGATGGATCGATCGGGGGAACGTGCTGAAGAGCGCGCCGAAGACCGAGCCGAAGCCTATGAAGAGCGCGCCGAAGAGGCTGGTGACAACACGGGCGTGGCCGCCGAAATCTCTGACACGTGGATCACCACGAAGGTGAAGTCTTCGTTCATCGGCGAAGACGCTTTGGATGGCTCCGACATCAGCGTGGACACAGAGTCGGACGGTGTGGTGACCCTAACGGGGACCGTACGCAACAAAGTGGCCAAAAGGCGCGCTGAGGTGGTCGCCAAAGATGTGGAAGGCGTGAAGAAGGTTAAGAATGAGTTGAAGGTGGTTTCCACCCGCAACGTTTCTGGCCGCGACCGCAAGTAGTAGCAGATAACAAAAAACGACCAACGCGCGTCTCACTTGAGGCGCGCGTTTCGTCGTTATGGAAACAACTGCGGTCCTCTGTCTCTCAAAGTCGTTAAGGGCACGTCTTGCAACACGGCATCGCCCGGTTGCGGGACAAATACGAAGCGAATGTTTTCACTACGACGTTTTTTGTCCACTTCAACGTGTTTGATCGATTCAGCATGCAAATGCGCCGCAACGTCCGTGGGCAAACCTAACTTTTCCAGCACCGCAGCCGTCCGAGTGAACAGACTTGCGGGTGTGATGCCTTGTTCTTGGCCCAGGCGGAGCGCGGCCAACATGCCAAGCCCCACCGCTTCGCCATGCAGCAACTTGTAATTTGAGGCCGTCTCCATGGCATGTCCCAAAGTGTGGCCGAAATTCAAGATGGCGCGACGACCGGTCTCGCGTTCATCCTCGGTGACCACAGCGACCTTCACAGTCACCGCGGCCGCGATGGCGGCAAGTAGGTCTTCGCGTGACCAGGTGTGCGCAGGGCCTGTCAAAGCTTCCAAAGTTTCAAACAAAGCCGCATCCGCAATCAGGCCAGCTTTGACCACTTCGGCCATGCCAGCCGCCAGCTCACGCGGCGGCAGCGTATCCAAAAACGCCACGTCGCCCAGCACCACCTTGGGTTGGTAAAACGCACCCACCAAGTTTTTGCCGGCACGCAGATCCACCGCGGTCTTGCCACCCACTGACGCATCCACCATGGCCAGCAAGGTGGTGGGCACCAAGGCAAACGCTATCCCACGCAAATATATGGCCGCCGCAAATCCCGCATGATCCGAGGTTGCGCCTCCGCCCACAGCCACAAGGCTCGCGCCCCGATCGAAGCCTTGCGCCGCTAACCATTCACAGGTCGTCTCCAAATGCGCGAAGCTCTTGCACGCTTCACCCGCCGGCAAATCCAAACGGGCCACACGCGAAAACCGCGCGGCCAAGGCGTCGGTAAGCTCTTGCACCCGCGGGTTGAGTTTCGCCAGGGCGCCGTCCACCAGCAGCGCCACACCCGAGGTGTTTCCCAAGGCCAGGCCAAGCGCGTCCGCCACTGCGGCTACCCCCAACTCGCCCATCATGACGTTGTAGCTGCGGTCGCCCAGGGGCACGGGTATGGTGAACATGCTGCCGCTCTACCACTTGGCTGCGCCCGGGGGCAAGCCTAGCCGGCGACCGAACACAAACCCGGTGCCCAACAGCAGTCTCATGTTGTATTCTGGCGGCGTTGTTTCGGCTGCCTGCGCTTGCTTGCGGCCCCAATATGCGCCCGTAGCTCAATTGGATAGAGCATCGGCCTTCTAAGCCGAGGGTTGCAGGTTCGATTCCTGCCGGGCGCGCATGGCCATGCCGTACAAAACTCTGCTGGTGGATGACGCGGGTCCCGTGCGCGGCGTCTTGATCAACCGCCCTGACGTGCGCAACGCACTCAACGCCGAAGTTATCGACGAACTCGGGCGCTGCTTTGCGGCCTGGCAAAGCGATTTGGACCTACGTTGCGTGGTGTTGTCGGGGCAGGGCGACAAAGCGTTTGCGGCCGGCGCTGACATCGCCGCCATGGCCACCATGCAGCCCTGGCAGGCCCGCACTTTTGCAGCCGCCGCGCATGCCACGGCCGCACTTATGGAAAGCTGTCCAGCCCCGGTCATCGCCGCGGTCAACGGTTTTGCTTTGGGGGGTGGCCTAGAGCTGGCCCTCTGCGCCGATTTCATTTACGCGGCTGACAACGCCAAGCTGGGCTTTCCTGAAGTGGGGCTGGGGGTCATCCCTGGCTTCGGTGGCACCCAACGGCTGGCCACCCGCGTGGGAGTGGGCCGCGCGCGGGAGATGATTTTTTCAGGCCGCATTCTCACCGCCAACGAAGCGCTCGCTTGGGGCTTGGCCAACGCCGTTCTGCCGGGCGAACAATTGATCGCTGAAGTCACCAAGCTTGCGCATATCATCGCGAGCAAGGCCCCCCTGGCCGTGGCGGAAGCCAAACGCGCCATGCGGCTCGGGCAAGGAATGCCGCTGGAGCGCGGCTTGGTGTTTGAGCAGGAGCTGTTCGCGGGGTTGTTTGCCACTGAAGATCAGAAAGCCGGCATGGCTGCGTTTTTGGAAAAGCGTCCACCCAAGTACAACGCCCGCTAAACATGACCCTGGTCCAGCCCCCCTTGTTGCAGCCGGGCGATTGCGTCCGCGTGGTGGCGCCTTCGGGGCCGGTGCCCGAGACACGATTCATGGCCGGCCTTGCGCGCCTTCAAACCCGCTACACCGTTCGTTTCGACCCCAGCGCGGTGTTTGCCAAACACGGTTACCTTGCGGGATCCGACCGGCAGCGCGCTGAAGCGTTGCAAGCCGCCGCCACGGAACCGGACACCAAAGCGATCTGGATGGCGCGCGGCGGCTACGGGCTTATGCGCATCTTGCCGCAGCTGCCTTGGGAAAAGTGGCGCGCCTCGCCAAAGACCCTCGTGGGCTTTTCAGATGGCACCGCACTGCTGTCGGCTCTCGCAGCGCAGTCCGGCGTCGGCAGCGTGCACGGCCCCGTGGTGACGCAGCTTGCCCAGCTGCCCGACGCCGACCTTGAGCACTTGTGGCGCATTCTGGAGGCACCCCGGCAGGGGGTGGTGCTGGAAGGATTAACGCCCTTGGTGGGCGGAGTCGCCGAAGGGCCGCTGTTGGGAGGCAACCTCGAAGTGCTCTCGCGGCTGCTGGCCACCCCCTACCTGCCAAGCCTTGCAGGCGCCATTTTGTTCATCGAGGATGTAGGTGAACGACCCTATCGTGTGGATAGGCTGTTAACGCAGTTGGAACTTTCCGGCATCCTGAGTAGGATTGCGGGAGCGTTGGTTGGGGATTTCGTTCATTGTATCGAACCCCCGTCGGAAACGAATCATTCCCCGGGAGTGCAAGAGGTCGTCGCAGAACGTTTGGGGCGATTCGGTTTTCCGGTGGCGGTGGGGGGCCTATTTGGTCACGGGGAGCGGCATTTGGCGCTTCCTTTCGGCACGCGGGTAAGGCTGGAGGCGGGCGAGGGGGTGCTCACATACGCATAAGCCGGGTGGTTTGTTTAATGACGGCGAAGCAAATTTCAAAAAACGAGCCCAACCCCACGATGGACGTCCCCGTGACTCAGGGGGAGGCGCTTGAGCATTACCGCATGCTGTGCGGCAAGGTCGACGAGTTTTTCGGTCGCGTGGAAACGCGTTATGCCGAAGACATGGCGTGTCGAACGGGATGCAACGACTGCTGTCACGTGCGGCTTACCGTCACCATGGTCGAAGCGCAGGTGATCAAAGATCTGTGGCCTAACCTTCCGGAAGCCACGCGGTCGTTGATTCACGCCCGCGCGCACGGCCCCAGCGACAGTCTATGTGTGGCGCTGCAGGATGATGGTCGGTGCGGCATGTACGAAGCGCGGCCTTTGGTGTGCCGCTCGCACGGGTTGCCTCTGCGTTTGCGCCAGGAGCGCAGTTTGCCCATCATTGACGCCTGCTTTCGCAACTTTCACGACACAGGTCCGGGCACGGTTGCCCCTGACTGTGTCTTGGATCAGCAAACCCTCTCCACCGCGCTTTTGGCCATTGACGCTGCGTTTTCACGCGCGCGGCAAACCGAGCCGGGCGAGCGCGTCGATTTGGCCGCCTTGGTGGCATCGCTGCCTTAAGCCGCCGGAGCCTGTTCAGCTGACCAAATTGGGACCGCCGCCCATCACGATGGGGCCTTCGCCCTCTTCGATCACGCCAAATCGTTCCTCATAGCGGCGCACATTAAGTTCGAGCGCGCGCAACAACCGCTTGGTGTGACGGGGGCTCGACAGGATGCGGGCTCGCACCCGCGCCCGAGGGGCGTTCGGCTGCATGAAAGCGAAATCAAATACGAACTCGTTGTCGCTATGATTGATGAGAACAAGGTTGCTGTACGCGCCCTGGGCGGTGGTCTCGTCCAGATCAATTTGAATTTGGGGTGGCTCGGTAGGGTTGGGTCTATCCGACATTTGCTCTTCATAGCGTGTTGTGGCGGGAACGCTACGGCGTGGCCAGCCGCGTTGTGCCGGGATCAACGAAACCAACTTTGTGGCTCCTGGCGGCAAATGTCAGTAGATTGCTCGGATGGTCCGCGCCCTGGCCATAGATCTTGGAAGCCGCCGCATTGGAGTGGCCATTTCGGATGGCTGGGGGCTGAGCGCGCAGCCGCTCAAAACCATCGAGCGTCACGGCGGACAGCGGGACCTCGACAACTTGGCTGTGCTTATCCGCGAATATGAGGTGCAACAGCTTGTGGTGGGCCTGCCGCTCAACCCGGACCCACGACCAGGGCTGCCCGAAGAAGGGCGTGCCGCTCGGGGGGCCCGCGCCTTTGCGCTCAGGCTGCAAGCGGCTTTTGGTTTGCCCGTTGATCTGGTGGACGAAAGTTTTTCCACCGTGGAAGCCGAATCGGTCTTGCTTGAGGCCGACCTTTCGCGAGCGCGGCGCAAACAGGTGGTAGATCGGGTGGCGGCGGCGGTGATTTTACAACGTTGGCTAGACAGGAACCGGTGACGCTCTCAAATACACAACAACTCTCCCCCATGGCCAAGGCCTTACGGGTTTTCCTGATCACAACCGCTTTGGGTTTGGCGGTGGTGGCGTTTGTTGCTTACCGATTCTTCACCTACCCCGACACGCCCTCGGGGTCGGCCCAGGGTCAGGTGGAGGTGGTGGTGGCGAAGGGCGCCACAGCCGGGCAGGTGGCGAGGGCTTTGGAAGCCGCTGGGCTGTTGTCCCGGCCGACCCTATTCCGGCTCTATGCCGGACAGCGGGGCGCGGCCAGCCGGTTCAAAGCCGGGCGCTACCAATTCGAGGCCCCCACAACCCCGCGCACGTTGATCGAACAGTTGGTCAAAGGCGCTGCGGACGAGATGGTTGTTGTGACCGTGCCGGAAGGGAAAAACATGCTGGAGATAGCGGCCCTGTTTGGCGCCGCCGGCGTGGCCGACCCGCAGACGCTGGCCTCCAAGGCCATGGATGGGGCGTTTGCCCAGAAAGTGGGTGTGCCAGGGCTTACATTGGAAGGCTATCTATTCCCCGACACCTACAAATTGGCCAAGGGCACAGATATTGAAAAGGTGCTGCTGGCGATGGTTCGGCGACATCGCGAGGTTTACGAAGAGCTTCGCGCCAAACACGCAACGGGTCTGGCGCGGCTTAAACAAGAGCTGGGCTGGGGTGACAAGGAAGTGGTGGTGATGGCCTCCATCGTCGAAAAGGAAACCGGGCAGCCGCAGGAACGTCCCCGCATCGCGCAGGTTTTCATCAACCGCCTGACCCTGCCCACCTTCAACCCCAAACTGCTCCAAACCGATCCCACCATCACCTACGGCTGCGTGGTTGCGCCCAAGTTCTTGGGCAAAGCCTCTGCCGCGTGCGAGAAATATGAGGACAGGATCCGTCGCATTCACCTGGATGATAAGGAAAACCCCTACAGCACCTACGCGCATGTGGGCTTGCCGCCGGGGCCGATCGCGAATCCGGGTCGTTACGCTCTGGAGGCGGTAATGAACCCCGACGGCACAGATTATTTATACTTCGTGTCGCGCAACGACGGCACACACGTGTTCTCCGCCACCCGGGCTGATCATGACGCCGCTGTCGTGCGCTTCCAACGCGGCGGCAAACCTTTGGGTGCGCAAGCACCGTCGCCCGCACTTTGAAACGTTTCGGCGAAACGTTTCGGCCAAACGTTTCGGCGAGACGTTTGGGCAACTTCGGCTTGCCGCAACAAGAAACACCAGCCGGCCACGCTTAGCGTGATACACTGATCAAGGGTCGTAAGGGGTGCGGGCTTCGTTCGTACGCCGGACTATGACTGTTCGATTAAGGAGAAGCGATGGCAG
>JBBSJE010000069.1:0-26321 GCA_038257535.1 Polyangia bacterium | reverse complement strand
AGCAGGTTTTCCGGAATTGCGCCGCAGTTCACGGGCACAAAGGGGCGCGCGGCGCGGGGGCTGCTGCCATGAATGAAGCGGGCGAACACTTCCTTCCCCGTGCCTGTTTCGCCAGTCAACAGCACGGTGGCGTCGCTAACGGCGATGCGGGCACAAGATCGTCGCGTTTCCGCCAGCGGCGAACCTGACGCGTGCACCAAACCATTGCCAACTTTCGCAACGTGCAAACCCTCTACAGAAACCGCATGAACTGCCATGTGATGGGTGAGTTCATCGGCTGAGGCCAAAAGCCCTTGAGACAAAAATGTGTCGTGACGTACAGAACGTCAGAAGCCGGACACGCCGGGCGTCACATTCACGGCGCGGAGCGCTGCAGCAGGGGCGAATTTTCGCCGTCAAGATCGACCCCAAAAGGGGCGATACCCAAGGTCGGCTCTACCCTCGATTTCTCATGGTTTCAAAGCACACATCAGGTCCGCGCGTGATCTCCGTTGGGGGCGGCAAAGGCGGCGTTGGCAAAAGCATCGTGGCCGCCAACCTATCCGTGGCGTTCGCACAAGCGGGACGGCAGGTCATTCTGATTGACGCCGATCTGGGCGCGGCGAATCAACATACCTTGTTCGGTGTCGACCGACCGCAATCCGGGTTGGGTGATTTTCTCGATCGCCGTGTCGAGTCTCTGGACCAGGCCGCGGGCCCCACACAAGTGGCAAATTTGCGTCTGGTGGTAGGAACCGGGGCAATTCCCAACGCGGCCAACATCCAACACGCGCAAAAGCAGAAGCTCATGCGCCACATTCGATCCGCCCAGGCCGAGGTGGTTGTGGTGGACGTGGGCGCCGGATCTTCGCACAACACAGTGGACTTCTTTGATCTGGGAGACGCCCGCGTGTTGGTGGTCACGCCCCAACTCACGTCGATTCAGAACGCCTATGGGTTTTTGAAGGCGGCGGTGCTGCGCTTGTTTCGCAATGAATGTGCCGACCGGGAAGAGATCCAAGTTCTCGAGGCGGCGCTAAGCCATAAGGAAACCGAACGCGTCGAGGAGATCCTCAAGCGTTTGCAGCAATCGCTACCGGGCTTCGAGGGCAAGCTTCGAGACGCCTTGGCCAGGTTCGACGTTCGCTTGGTGGGCAATCAGGTGGCTGAAAGCCAGGACATGGGCATTTTCAGAGGCGTGGGGCGCATGGTACGAGATTTCTTGGGGGTTCCTTTGCCCATGGCCGGATTCTTGGCCACCACGCGCGAGATGCACGAATCGGTAAACCGCCGCACCCCCTTTGTGCTGCTTAGTCCTCACGACGAAAACGCGCGCGCCATAGCCGCCATGGCGCAAGCCCTTATGCAACCCCTTCCCGCGGCGGCGCCGTGGCAGCCCCCCTCGCGTCCAGTTGACTCTGAAGATGTAACGCAATGGCTGCGCAAGCATCCTCGCATCACGGTGGACTGGGCGGCGGCGATCGAAAGCGCTGGGCGCATCACCACCGTGCGCGTCATCGACGTGTCAGCCGGTGGCGTGGGCATCCTAAGCCGACAGAAGCTTCATGATGGGGATAGATACAATCTGATCTTCAACCAGCCACATCTCAAACTCGCGGTGCCCACGGTGGTGCGCAACGCAGAGCACGACTCGGCGCGGGTGGGCTTGGCGTTCGTGGCCAACGACGACACGCCCCTGCGCGTGCTGAAGGCCGCACGCGCAGAGATTGGGCCCTCGCAAAGCTAAAGAGCGTTAGCGAACAGACGTTTCGAGCCCCAGTTCGGCCACAAACCGCGCGATGGTGGCAAAGAACGCCGGATCCACCTCATGGGCTGTGGTGTGATCGCCCGCCACAGGAAAAAACCGCTTGGGTTCGGTTGCAAGATCGAACAACCGTTGGCCATGGCCAATCGGCACATAAGAATCGGCGCGCGCGTGAATCAGCAATTTCGGGATGGCCACCGATGCGATCTTGTCCACCGAGGCAAACCGGTTGCGCGCCAAGGTATGAACAGGCAAAAACGGATAAAGCTCAGCGGCACGAATGGGTACGGACAACAACGCGCCTTCAACAATGAGCCCCGCCGCCGGCGCGCGGGTGGCCAAGTCGATTGCCACCGCCGAGCCCAAAGAATATCCGTAAAGCACAATGCGCGAAGGCGGCACTTGCAAGCGCTTTGTGAGATAGGCATGAGCTGCGAGGGCGTCGCGATAAAACCCGGCTTCGGACGGCACGCCAGCGCTTTGCCCATAACCGCGGTAGTCGATCGCAAACACGCCCAGGCCCAGCCGCCGAAATTTGGCCCAGGCTTGGTTGTATCCCAAGGTTCCCACGTTGCCCGAAGCGCCATGGAAATACAGAATCCACGCTGCGTTGGGTGTTTTGGGTGGTGGGATCAAGCGCCCCACAAGCACGGTGCCGTCGTCGCTGATGACCTCGACGTCCTGGCTGTCAAGCACCAGCGCGGCCGGGGGCTCCGCCAATTTTCCAACCTCGGGGTGAAACAGCAAAGCGTTTTCGTTGGCGCGAAACCACACAAGCACCAGCGCGTAAACAACCGCCGCAAGGCCCAACAAGCCAAATAGAACCTTCGCGAACGTCACGTGAATTTCATGGCCTTTTGCCGCGCAGCTTAGCGTGCCGCAGGGGGGCACTGGGCAACAAATCGACCTATGGCAAGCCCGCCCAACCTGCCGATCTGCCTTCGCGCTTGGCGCCAACCCGGCGACACTGATACTCTCTTGCAACTGTGGCAAACAACGAACGAATCAAGCGCACCCCAGCCGCCGACAACTTGGTTTGGATAGATCTGGAGATGACTGGGCTTGATGTTGACCAACACGTGATTGTGCAAGCCGCAGTCATCATCACGGACAACAACCTAAATCCTCTGGAAGAGTTTTCGTGCGACGTTTGGCAGCCCGAGGACCGGCTCGCGCAGATGTCGCCGTTTGTTCGCGATATGCACGAAAGCAACGGGCTCATCGAGCGCGTGCGCAAAAGCCGATTGGATACCGGCGATGCCGAAAAGCGTTTGCTTGAGCGCGTGGCCGGGTGGTGCCCTTACCCCGCCACTTTGTGCGGCAACACCGTGTGGCAAGATCGCAAGTTCCTCGACAAGTACATGCCGGGGTTGGCCCGCTACCTTCACTATCGATTGGTGGATGTCAGCTCGTTCAAAGCCTTGGCACAACGCTGGTACGGTGATGGCGCCGTGTTTAACAAACCCAAGCAGGGTGAGCACGACGCCCTGATTGACATCCGAAACTCCATTGCCGAATTGGCGCACTACCGTCGCACGATGCTGCGGCCGGCAACTTAGGCGCAAGCTTTGTGGCGCATGTGCCTTTGGCCTTCTAAGCCGGTTGGCCTTTTCATCGCGGTGACCCTCATTGCCTTGGCCTTGGCCTTGGCAGGGTGCGAGCGCGGCCAGGCGAACCCAGATGGCGGCGGCGCAGACGGCAACGGCAACGATGGCGGCAACTTTGCTGACGCCTTTGTGGCCGGTCTATCGGTTGACTTTGCCATCGCCAATTGCCCCAGCATGGCCGGCCCTGACGCCGGCGGGGATCCCGGATGCTGTCGTGGTCCCGCGCCTTTAACTTTAACTCTGGTGCCGATCACGGCGGGCCCGATCGAACGGTATTTTTGGCAGTTCGGAGATGAGACCACGTCGAATCTTCCCGCCCCCATTCACACCTACGCCTTGCCAAACCGCTATGACGTCAGCTTGGTTGCGGGAGGCCCCGCCGGCACCTTGTCGGCATCCAAACCCGCATGCGTTGAAACCACCCCCAATCCCATCGGCGCGCCCTGCGACGTGGATCTGCAGTGCAGCGCGGGATCGATGTGTGTTTGCGGTTCGGCCGCAGAATGCGCAAGCCCTTTTGTTCGTGGGCTTTGTAGCACCAGCTGCCGCGACGCCAACTGTGTAGCCCCCAGCGTTTGCGGCGATCTGTCGCGCGGCGACGCCATGACCGAAGCCCCTTGGCAGCAACCTCTGTGTTTGGCCCGCTGTGAACTTGACGCCGACTGCGCGGTGGGCTTGCGTTGCCGCTCTTTGCCCAGCCGCTATCCCGTCGGAGGATGGGTACGCGCTTGCTTTGTGGCTTACCCGCTGGCCGTGGGCAGCCCCTGCCGAAACGCCCGTGGGCAATGGGATTCCCCTGCGTGCATCAGTGGCCTGTGCGCCAACCGCGGGGCCTTGGGCCAGTGCGCCTTGGACTGTAGCAACCGCGCCTGCCCGGAGGGCTCCGCTTGCGCGGCTTTTGCCAACGGTGAAAAGCTATGCACCCCGGTGTGTTCTTCTCGCTTCCGTTGTGCCGACGACCCGCTCTTGTCCTGCCAGACAGCCGGGGGCGGGGGCGCTTTGGCGTTCACTGTGCCAGGTGCTGTTGCCTCGACAACCTACTGTGTTCCGCGAACCTGCCAGAGCGACGGCGAATGCCCTGGTGCCCGATGCGTGCACGAGGCAAACGGCCCCGGACGCTGCCAGGTGGTTGCGCCCTAAGCCCGCAGCGTGAGGTGAAGCACCCTGTGCATAGGGTGGAGTGGTTTCTCCACAAGATCCAGGCTTGCTCTCGCCGCCGCTTCGCTCCAGCATGGGGCTATGAAATTTCAAGCCGGTTTGTCTCGCCGAACGCTTATGCAAACCGCCGCTGGCCTCGCCGCGGCCCCCGTTTTCACACGCGCCAGCCGCGCGTTGGGCGCCAATGATCGGGTGACGTTAGGGTTTATTGGCTGCGGCGGGATCACCAAAGCCCATTTCGAGGCCTTGGCTGAGATCAAAGACGCTGAAGTTGTTGCCGCGTGCGATGTGGACGAGAAACGTCTGGGGGAGATGTTGGAAAAATCGGCCACCCGCTACGGACGCAGGCCCGAAAGCTTTTCCGATTTCCGCAAATTGCTTGAGCGAAAAGACATCGACGCTGTGGTGGTGGCGTCGCCCGATCACTGGCACGGCATTCACCTCATCACGGCCTGTGAGGCGGGCAAGGACGTGTACGTAGAAAAGCCGCTGAGTTTCAGCGTGGCCGAGGGCCGTGCCATGGTGCGCGCCACTGAACGCCACAAGCGTGTGGTTCAGGTGGGAACTCAGCAGCGTTCAAACCAAATCTACAAAGACGCCATCGATTACATCCGCTCGGGCAAACTGGGGCGCGTCAGCGAGGTTCAAACGTGGAACGTGTACAACGCCGCCGGCATGGGCGCGCCACCCGATGGTGATCCGCCTGCGGGCGTGGATTACGACGCTTGGCTGGGGCCGGCTCCCAAGCGACGCTTCAATCCCAAACGCTTTCACGGCTCCTGGCGGTATTTTCGCGACTATGGTGGCGGCTTTGTCACCGATTGGAACACGCACCATCAAGACATCGTTCACCTCGCGCTAGACACCTTCTCGCCGCGCTCGGTGTTTATGGAGGGCTTTGTGGCCAATTCGGACGACATCCGCGACATGCCCGATACGGCCAAGGTCACGTTTGCCTATGATGCGCCCCAGGGGGAATTCATCAGCACGTACACCGTCCGCCGCGCCAACGCCCGCCCTGCTGATTTCGATATGAAGCACGCGGATCACGGCATCGCTTTCTTCGGCAAACAAGGCACTTTGGTGATCACCCGCTCAGGCTTCACCATTTATCCAGAAAACAGCAAAGAAACGCCCATCGTGCAGGCCGGAACAACGGAAATGCAGCCGCATTTCCGGAACTTTGTCGATTGCATCAAAAGCCGAAAAACGCCCACCAGCGACATTGAAGGCGTGCACCGTGCCACCTTGGCCAATCACATCGCCAACATCTCGTGGCTTACCAACCGCAAGTTGTTCTGGAATGCGAAGAGTGAAACCCTATTTTCCAACCCCGGCCTCACTCAAGCCGACAAAGACGCCAACAAGTGGCTGTTTCGCGAGCCCCGGAAACCCTGGCGCGTCACCCGCGCTTGAGCAGGCCTGCGCTACGGCACAAACGTAACCACACGCGCGAGCACGGGGATCCATATCGATCCCCCCACCGCATAAGCTAAGGTGGCCACCACCTGGGTCAAAACCGCCGGCAACGAAAACGGCGCCACGGTGGCCACGCTGGACACCCCGCACGCCAAAGCTGCGGCCCACGCACGGTGACGAATCGAAGGCCCGAAGTGTTGTTGCAGACCCCGTTGCAGCAGACCGCGAAAAACCACCTCTTCGGCAACCACCAAGATCACGGCCACCTGCACCACAGAGCCCCACAGACCACGAAATCCCAGCATCACCCCTGTGGCAATCAACAAGCTTGCCAGCGCGCGCGCCACGGATCGCAAACGCACGGGCTGCCGTTTTGTTCGCGGCTTCGCCCGCAAAGAAAACATAAACAACGCTGCCCCTGCGCAGATCATCGCCGCCCACACCGCGCGCGTGGTTTGCAGCGCAAATGGTGACAGGCCGGTGGGCGCCACAAGAACAAGCTGTGTGCCCGCGTAAAGCAGAATCGCCGCCAGGGCGCCATCGCCCGGCGTAAGCGTGCGCCGCCGTTCGGGATCAAAGGCCTGCGCCGCCCGTTGCATGCCCGTCATCCACACCAGAGCCACCGCGGCCGCATACAAAAGCAGCGTGCGCCAAACCAACTCGGCCTCGCGCAACAGCGCCAAGTTGAAAAGTCCCGCCACCATCAAAAACACATAAACGGCACCGGGCCCCAAGGCGTTGCGATCGTCCCGTGACAGATCCGCCACATTGCAACCCACGCCCACGGCCAAAACGCAGACCAGCGCACAGCCCACCATCACAAGCCCGAACAACGCCCAGGTGAAAAGCCGCGCGTAAGCTTGCGGCAGCGCCAGCAACGCCGTGGCCCAGAAAGCCACGCCCCCAAAGCCCATTATCAGGAGCAACCACGCTTTGGTTTTGCCCCACATCAATCGCCAAAGCGGAACCGGCACCGAGCGCAGGATCCAAAACGCACGCCGTTCGCCTTGCATGTGCGGAAGCGGGCCTAGTGTGGCCAGATACGCTGCCAGCGAATAGGCCAACAAGGCCGCCCGGCGGGCGTCGCCCCCAAAAGCCTCCAAGCCCACGGCGCCGAACGTCTGCACACCAACAAACAAAAGTGGCATCGCCAACAGCGACACCAATCGGCCCCGGTCGCGCACCAGCAAGCGCAGTTCTTTGCCCGCCATCGACAACGGTTTGCCTGATCGCGTGCTTGCACCGGGGGCGGCTGTCGGCGCAAACGGCAGCGATGCATCTTCCCAGCCGGTTTTTGCGGCCCGCGCGGCCAATCCGCCGGCCGCACAAACCACAAGCACGGCCACGCCCCCCAAGGCCAGCAACCACAGCGCCGCGGCAACGGCCCCGTCAAGCTTGAGCGCTTGCAGGGGCGCCACCAGCACGCGCAGGGGGCTGGCGTTGATGGCAGCGGCCCAGGGCGTGATGACCTCCACAAAACGCGCGGGCTGGCGCAAAACAAACGAGGCCACAAGCCACAAAGTTGCCACCGACGCCGCAGCCCAAAGCCCCAATCCGGTTTGCAACAACCGCCGGCGCGACAACGAAAGCCGCCCCAGCAGCCCCACGCTCACCGCCTGTCCCAAAGCCACCAAAACAACTTGTAGCAGCCACGACGTGAGCAACGCCACCAAGCATCCTTGCCAGCTCAGCCGCCACACCAAGGCCGCGGCCACCAACACGGGAACCAAGAACAACGCCCCCCACACGTCAAGCAACGCCGACGCCAACGCGCGCGCCATCACCAGTTGCCCCAGGCCCACGGGCCGCGACAAGAAAAATTCGTTTTCGCCCGTGCCTGCGACAATGGCGTCGCCCCCGGTGAGCTTCGACACCAAGCTCGCCATGGTAAGCCCGCCCGCCACCACAGCCAGCGTGGCCACCTGCACGGGCCACGGCGCGCGCTGCTCCACCACTGCAAACGCCGAAACAAAGAGCCCTACGTACGCCACAGGCAGCAGCAACGCCGCCAAACTCACCCATCGCGTGGAAGAGCCTGCCGCGCCCCAAAACGCATGACGAGCATGGCGGATGCGAAATCGCACCAGCAGCTTCATCAGCCGCCAAACGCCGGGCGAAGCGGAGGCGGTCATGACGTTGGGGCGGTTAGTTTCAAGAACACATCCTCCAACGAAGCGTTGTCGCCGTGCAGGCGTTGCAACTGCGCGGGCTCGTCCACCGCCAACAAGCGCCCCTGCGAAATGATGGCCACGCGATGGCAAAGCCACTGGGCCGTGTCCAGCAGATGTGTTGAAAGGAAAATGGTTTTGCCTGCTTTCGCCAGCTGCTGCACAAGGTCTTTCATTTGTCGCGCCGCCACGGGATCCAAGCCATTGGTGGGTTCATCCAAGATCAGCACCGAAGGCTCGTGCAGCAATGCCGCCGCCAGCGCCACACGCTTTTTGGTGCCGTGCGAATACGTCATGCAAAAACGCCCCGCCTCAGGGCCCACGAAGCGCTGAGCAAATTCTTGAGCCCGCGCGCGCGCTTCGCTGCCGGGAAAACCGTGCAAGCCGGCCACCATTTCCAAAAACTCCAAGCCCGATAGGTAGGGATACAAGAAAGGCTCGTCAGGCAGGTACCCCACATACCGCTTCAGCTCAACCGCCTCGTTGTGGCAATCGCGGCCCAGAATGCTGGCGCTTCCCGAGCTGGGCCGCAGAAGCCCCATGAGCAGGCGAATCGTGGTGGTTTTTCCGGAGCCATTGGGGCCCAAAAATCCCATCACTTCGCCCGTTTTCACCTGCAGCGACAAACCTTCCAAAGCGGTTTTGTCGCTGAAGCGTTTGCTCAGGTCGCGAATGTCGATCACACCGACGCCGTTTCTGCCACAGGCGCAGCCGCACACAAATCGGGTGCATCGGTATCGGCATGAGCCACCAGCAAACCGCGCGCATGCAAACGTTGCAACATCACCTTAGGTGGCCGCTTCCACCAAACTGATGTCCGCCATCTCACCCAACGCCACCGTGCCCAAACCCAATGCGGGGCGGCCTAGCTGCCCGAGAGCACCAGGACGAATCCGGTGCCGTAATCTTCACCGCCGGGGGGAAACCGCCAACGTGAGATCGCCGTTTTCAAGCACGAGTGAACGATGTCGAGCGCCGCGGGCGACGTGAGGTTCACTTCTTTTACTTTGCCCGACACGCCAATCGTCACCACCACCTCGATGCGGCCACCGGTGCGCGCGCCGGTTTGCCGAAGCACGCGGTTGTAACAAAGCTTTACGGCGTCCTGGTTGTCTTTGCGGGTAACCACCGCGCGCACAGCGGATTGATCAACAGCCGCCACGGCCGCCGCTTTCTTCGCAACCACGGCCCGTCGCTCTTGCAATCCTGGCAAAGCGGCCACTTGACGCTCTTGCGAAGGGGCAACTTCTCCCGGAAAGGTCGCGGCCGGCGGGGCCAAAGGCGGCGGCGCTGTTGGATCCTCTTTGCCTACGGGCTTCGCAGCTGGTTTCCGAGCCGCAGCGGCTTTGGCGGCGGGATCGGATCCTACGTGCGCCACGCTCGGAGAGTCCTCACCTTCGGGAAACCACTTTTGCGCCTCCTCGGCCGCCGCACGTTCAATTTCTTCAGGCGTGCGCGGATCGTTTTTGTTGGTCTCGCTGCCAGGGCGGTTGCCTGCGCCTGTAAGACCCGTGGCCGACCCGCCGCCCGTAAACGCCAAGGTGACGGCCGTCCCTACCAACAACAAGGCCGCGGCAGCCGCTCCGTACTTTAAGGCGGGCTTGCGGGAGTACCGCCCGCCAAGGCCCATAACCTTTGAAAGCCCCGACTCGCCGGCCGACATGTACGGCGCCAAAGGCGCAGGTGAGACCATCCCGTGCGCCGGCTCAGCCGATGCGGGAGGCGGGAAAAACGGAGCCTTGGCATCGGCAAACAACTCGGCAGACGAAGGCGCCTTCCCGCCGTGCTTGTGCCCGTTGGTTTTGCGAGACTCGGCATGACCTTTGAGCCCCATGGCGGCCGTATCAGCGATGGGCGTTTTGTCGTCGCTCTCGCCACCCATATGGGTTTCTGATGCGGCCAAATCTGCAGCCAGGGCGGCTGACAAAGGCTGAATCTGCGTGGCTTCACCCTCATCGAAACTTGCCACCTGCTGGGCTACGCCACCGCCTGCCCCTTTGGCAGCGGCTTTCGAATGTTGCGCCAAGGACGCCAACGACTGCGCACTTGCCGAGCCTTTCGGCGGCGGGGGGGGCGGCACGGGCGGCACCGATCGACCCTGGCGCGCGGTGGCGAGCGCACGATCGATCTCAGGAACCTTAACAGGCTCCTTCCACCCATCCATACCGTCTTTCCAAAGGAAAACTTCCGCCCCGAGTTTCTGCCCCAAGACTTGGTTGACCAGGTTGGTTTTCGTAAACGGCCCGCTTTGTTGGCCATCCACCGCCATATGCCAATCTGCGCGCTCAACCGGCGCGGGCGGACGAGGCAATGCCGGCACCGACGCGCCGGCTTTCGGCACGCTGGCCTTTGCCGCCGCAGGCGCAGCCGGTGCTTTCGGTGCGGCCTCCACCACCACAGGGGCAGCCGCCGGCGCATCGGCCGTAGAGCTGTCCTTGAGAGTGATCACGTTGTCGCACGACTTGCAACGGATCTTAAGAATCTTCTGCCGGACCTTTTCGTCAGCAATTGAGTAGCGGGTCCCGCAGCGCTCGCAAAGAAACTTCATCCGGCTTTCTCGGGGAATTCCCTAGGGTTTCGCAGCATTCGTCATTGACAGAGCAGACAATATAGACGCACTGAGGCCAATTGGAAAGGTTGGGCGGTGGCTAGCACGGTCGGGCGCATCGGCGTTCCATTCATCGGCGCTTTGATATCGAACGTGAGGCCTACGATGCCGAAGCGGGGATGTCGAGGTTTTGCTTCAGGCGGGGACTCAGTGCCTATGTATGCAAATGAACGCAAGCGCCCTTAGCGCCATAGGGCCCAGGACACGCCCGCAACCGCGGCAAGAATTCCGAACACCAGGGGAACGAGGCGATTCTTCTTAGCTTCAAGCGCCGACACGGGTGCCGGGGGCGACCCCGACGGCATCGTTGCCTTCGTGGGCACGGGGTTCGACAACTCGGTTTTCACAACACGTGCCACAGGCGCCGAAACCTCCGCGGCGGCCACGCGCCAGCCACCCGCGGCCCCGCGGTCGAAATCGAGATCTTCCTCCTCGAAATCGTCGTCTTCCCCCACGAAGGCAGCGGCTCGCCGACGGCCCGCATCCAAAACCGGCACATCGGTGGCTTCAATGGCAGCCACGTAAGCGGCCACTTGCCTGTCCCCCACCCGTTCGGGCAGCGACGCCACAAATTCGTCCAACTCGCGCCCGAAGGCTTCCGCCGACGCGTAGCGATCTTCAGGTCGCTTGGCCAACGCCTTCATTACGATCTTCTCGAGCGCGGGCGGATACTCCCTATCAATAAACGTGGGGGGGCGAATTTGCTCCTCCACGATGCGCTTCATGATGACTTGGGGCTTGCCGCGGTATAGCCGCTTGCCCAAGGTGATCTCGTAAAGGATGATCCCCAGCGAGAACACATCGGACCGGCCGTCAAGCCGGAGCCCCTGCACCTGCTCGGGCGACATATAGGAGTACTTGCCTGCCCGCCCTTCCCAATCCTCTTTGCGATCGCCATGGTCCGTGGCGATGCCGAAGTCGATGATCTTTGTATGACCCCGGTCGCTGATGATGATGTTCGTGGGCGAAATGTCTCTGTGAACCACGGCCAGCTTCTGGCCCGCACGGTCTTTGCCGTCGTACATATAGGCAAGGCCCTCGGCCACCTGGGCACAGACAAACGCGGCCACCCCCAAAGGCAGCGGCTGCCCCACCTCTAAGCCACGGCGAATCAGCTGCGTGAGAATGCGGCCTTCGATGTACTCCATGGCGATGAAGTGCTGGCCTTCGTGGTGTCCAGCGTCGTAGATGTCCACGATGCTGGGGTGATTCAACCGCGAGCCAATGCGGCCTTCGTCTCGGAACATCTCCACAACCTGGGCGTTGTCTTGGTAGCGGCTCTGCAGAAGCTTCACCACCAGCTCTTTGCGAAAGCCACCTTCGCCTTCGTTGTAAGCCAGGAAAATTTCCGCCATGCCGCCGGAATCCAGGTGGTCAACAACGGTGTAGCGGCCTAGCTTCTGGCCTCGGTAGGCGTCCCAAGACGAAGCGGATTTTCCGTTGCTCTGGAGCTGCGAGGCTTGGCTTGTCTGCTTGGCTTGCTGCACGTCCGTCCTTCCTGAAACGTCGCGGGCCTGCGCAGCCCGTGCCGCCACATCACCCTAATTTCCGCGGTTAATCAACATTGTGGCGTCGGCAAGCAGTCGATCCATGGTTTCGGGTTCGCTGGAATCGTAGTAGCCGCGCACCTGCAACTGGGCGTCCACAAGCACCAAATGCGTGCCATGAAAAATGCTGGCGAAGTCCTGCTCCCCTTCGGCGGGCGCGCCCATGGCCATCTTCAAGCCCCCCTCAACGGTGTGGCGAATGTCATCTAGGGGGCCGGTCAACAGATGCCACATCCGGGGGCTTACCTTGTGCTTGCGGGCGTACGCGGCCAGCACCTCAGGCGTGTCGTGGTTGGGGTCAACGCTAAACGATACGATGCGAAACGCCTGGCTGATGTTGCGCGCCCGCTTTTGCAAAGCGCCCAATTTTTGCGTGATGGCAGGGCAAATGGTGGGGCAACGCGTGAAGATGAAACTGGCCACCCATACGTGCCCTTTCAGGTCGCCGCTGCCCACCCGATGGCCTTCTTGATTGGTGAACGCAAACGAGCCCAGCTGGCCCAGCACGGGAAGTGGCTTCGGAATGGGGCGCAAAACCTGGTTCAAAACCGGCAACAACAAGCCCGTGAGAATCACCACGGTCCAGAACGCAGGGCGGCCCACCAGGCGCGAAACCTGAACTTGCAGGCGTGATCCCAGCCCGCTGACAGCCACCGAAGAGCCCGGCATGGGGCGTAGATACCACAAGGGCACCGGGGATACACGCGTGGAGCGACTAAGTCTCTTTGGCCAAACGACGCGTCGCGAAAAGGATCTGCAACTGACGCAGTTCCTGTTGCAGCAGAAGGTCACACGAGTGATGTGGTCGTGGGCGAGCTGTTGCTTGGCTCGGGCCTGCCAAAGACGTTTGCGCAATCGCTGTGCGCTGCCAAGGCCGGTGCCCGTGTTCACACCGGCGACAACGCCGTTAGAAAGGTGTGCCGGAAAATCAACATTGCCATCGCTTAGAAACATGCGCGGGGGTGTGGCGTGTGCTCCGCTGCCAGCGGTCATACGCCGCCCGGCGGGCGGGATCCGAGCGGCCAAGTTGCGACCCGTTCTGAGTCCAACCATCCAGCTCTTGTGCCTCAGTTTTCTGAGGGGAGAACGACCTGTGCTGCCGACTGTGGTCGCGCGACCGCAGGTTCACTCAGACCACGAAACGGGCGCTTGCCGGCACTTGTGCGCTTGGCAACTTCACGGCACGCTCTTTGCTCTCGACCCGGTCGAACTTTGGCCCTGCTGCCCCACGCCGGGCGGCCCCCTTGTGAACTCCAAGAGCAAAGAGGTGTTCTGATGTCGTTGTTGCCTTCCCATCGCATAGCCAAGCCCGCATTGCACCTGGCCGCCGGTCTCGCTTTGACCCTCGGCGCGGCGGCGCTGGTTCCCGAAACCGCCCACGCCTTCTGTGGCTTTTACGTTTCGGGCGGCACCACTGAACTATTCAACAACGCCACGCAAGTGGTGCTGATGCGCGAAGGAACCAAAACCATTCTGTCGATGCAGAACAACTACCAGGGGCCCACGCAGGACTTCGCCATGGTGGTGCCGGTGCCCGTGGTTCTGCAGCAGCAGAATGTGAAGACGCTGCCCCCCGAGCTGTTCAAAAAAGTCGACACGCTCAGCGCCCCGCGGCTCGTGGAGTATTGGGAGATCGATCCTTGCGCGCCAATGGATGTATATCCCGACAGCTTGAGTGGCGTGCCGGAACGCGCGTCCGACGACGGCGGTTCCGACAGCGGGTCGGGCGTCAAGGTGGAAGCCCAATTCGAGGTGGGCGAGTACCAGGTGGTGGTGCTCAGCGCTTCGGAGGCCACGGGCCTGGAGACCTGGCTGAAGGACAACGCCTACAACATTCCAAGCGGCGCTGCGCCCCTGTTCCAGCAATACATCCAGCAAGGCCAGTACTTCTTCGTGGCCAAGGTGGATCCAAAGAAGGTCACGTTCAAGGACGGACGCGCGGTGCTGTCGCCGTTGCGCTTCGATTACGACTCCCCAGCGTTTTCGTTGCCCGTGCGCATGGGCATGGTGAACTCGAAAGGGGAACAAGATCTGATCGTTTACGTGCTGTCGCGGGAAGGGCGCTTCGAGGTGGCGAACTACCCCAACGTCACCATTCCCACGAACATCGAAGTGTCTCCCGACGTTCGCAAAGATTTTCCCGTGTTCTTCACCAAGCTGTTCACGGCCACCTTGCAGAAGCACCCCAACGCCGTGGTCACAGAATATTCGTGGGACGCCTCCACCTGCGATCCCTGCCCTGGGCCCACAATGGACGCAGCCGATTACGCCACGCTGGGTGCGGATGTTTTGGCAGACACCGACGCTTTTGGCGGTTGGGGATCTGGGTGGACGCTGACCCGGCTTCACGCCCGTTATGGCAAAGCTGGCCTCGCGGATGATCTGGTGTTCCGCAAAGCCCCTAGCATCGTGGGTGGCCGCGAAGTCTACGACGGCAAACGCTTGGAAACGGGGGCCAAGCCAGACCAAGGCGCGAACAACTTCCAGGGACGCTACATCATGCGCAACCGCTGGTCGGGCCCGATCACCTGCGCAACGCCGGTTTTTGGCCGCTGGGGCGGCCCGCCCGATGACGAACAAGCTGTGACCCGCGCACGCACGTCGCTCAGCCCCAACAGCTCAGACGTTACGGAAGAGGCGGCAAAACAAAGTGTGCTGGCGCAGAGATCGCTGGCCAGCTTGGTGGCGCAAGATGTTCCCGAGTTGGGCGTGAAACCGCAAAAAGCCACCAGTGGCGGCTGCTCGTTCGCAGACGGCGCGGCGGCCTCGGGCTCAGCGCTTTCGATGTTGGCCGCGCTTGCCTTGCTGCTGCGTCGCCGGCGTGACCGTTGATGCCCGCGAACAAGTTCGGCGCCAGGTGGGCGTTCGTGCTCGTGGTCGTTTTGCTCGGCTGCAAAGCACCTGCAAAGCCACCTCAGGCGCCAGCGCCCGAAGCGACGAAGGCCGCTGCGCCGCCGTTCAATATGCCCGCGCCCAAGGTGCCCAAGGAGGGCGATGCTTTCAGCCCTGCGTTGTCCGCCTTGGCTTCGGGTGAAACGGCCAACCCGGCGGCCTTGCGTGACTTCGCCACGTGCACGCGGTGCCATAGGTCGATTGTGGAGGAGTGGAAGGAAAGCGCGCATTCCTTCGCTTCGTTGACGAATCCGCTGTATCTGCGCAGCTTCAGCGACTTCCAGAAAGCACGCGGCGAAGACAAGGCGCGGTTTTGCGCCGGCTGCCATGATCCCGCCCTGCTGTTCGATCCCACGGCCCGCCTCACCACAGATCCTGGGCAAGCCGGGGCCCACGTGGGCGTAAGCTGCGGCGTGTGTCACGGAGCCGTGGCGGCAAGGCCTGCGGGAAATGGCGCTTACACCCTGACCACCACGGCCATCCCCCTGCCCCACCCTGGTGATGCCGATTCACTTGACCAACACCTGGCCCGGGTGGGCAACGCCACCTTGCGCACGAACACCCTGTGCATCAGTTGCCATCGCGGCGCGCTTACGCCTGCCATGGGGCACGAGGTTGCGCTGCTGGGTCTGGATGAATGGGGCCCTTGGCGCAGATCCCCCTATGCCGACAACAGCACCACACGACTGGATGAAGAACACGTTGGCCCGCAAGGCTGCACCGACTGCCACATGCCTAAGGTGGCTGGTCATAGATCGCACCGTTTTGCTGGGGGCCACACCACCTTGGCCGCCATGACGGGCTCTAGCGCTCAGCTCGCAGCCACGCAATCCATGTTGCAAGGCGCGGCCACTTTGGATGTGTTCGAGGTCCCTGCCAACAGGGCACCCAAGGCGGCACGAGGCGCTTTGGTTTTCGACGTGGTGATCTTCAACGAACGCGTGGGTCACAACTTCCCCGGGGGCGCCAAAGATCTACGCGACACATGGCTGGAGGTGTTGGTGGAGGATGCAGAGGGCAAGGTCATTGCGGCCTCGGGCGTGGAGCACGAACGGTCGGGGCGTGAGCCGTACGCATACGTGCTGCACACCCGGGTGGCGAACCAACAAGGCCAGGTACAAGCCGAGCACGAGGTTTCGCATTTTCGCACCGCCGTTTTCGATCACACGATTGCACCGCGTGACGCGGCCGTGGCGCGGTATGCCCTCAAGCTGCCTGGCGGCATGGACAAAGGTGGCTCGTTTTCCGTTCGCGCGCGCCTGCGCCACCGTCGGCTGTCCATGGAAAGCGCCCGTGCGGCCTGCCAACAATTCAAAACGCCGCTGGGGCAGGCATTCAAACACCGGCTGCGTGCCCTCAAAGGTTTGCCGCTGGATGGCTGCGTGGCGCAACCGGTGGTGGACGTCAGCAGCACGCGGTTGACCTTCACGCGGAATACCGAACCCGAAGCCGCCACTGGCGAAGCGGCGTGGCGACGCGAATACCGCTATGGGCTGGGCCTGCTGCACAGCGTACAAGAAGATTTGGATGAGGCCCGCTGCGCGTTCGAGCGCGCCCTGGCAGCCCTTGGCCCCACCGCCTCTGCACGGCTGCGGGCCATGGCTTTGCAAGGCCTTGCCGAAGTGGCCGCGCAACAGTCAAGGCGCGACGACGCGTTGGCGCTTTACCAAAGGGTGGAAGGCCTGATGCCGAACCAACCCTCTACGGCGTTCGGCGAAGGCACGGCGCACCTGAACCTTTGGCGTTTCGAGGAAGCCGCGGCGGCCTTCCGCAAGGCGACCACGTTGAAAGAAGATGATCGATCTTTTAGGCAGTTGGCCGCGGCCCTCGGCAGCAGCAACCGGCCGCAAGACGCGCTGCTGGCAGCACAGAAAGGGCTTTCGTTCGAGGGCCGAGATGCCTTGCTGTTGCGAAGCCAGCTGCTGGCGTACCGTGCGCTGGGCGCCGCCGAAACCGTGCAGGGCGCCGCGGAAACCGCCGTGAACACGTACGAACGGGACGTGGAAGCCCCGCACGTTCGCGATCGGTGCTCACGCAACGATCCCGTTTGCCGCCTCGATCGAACGCCGCTCGGCCTGCGTTGGTTGCGGCCCCCGCGCTGATCGCGGCACGGGTGGGCCGTCATTCCTTGTCCTTCCTCAACACCCCATCGGTCAACGGAAGCAATCCCAGGCCCGCCGCGCGCACGGAATGGCCCCATTTCATAGAAAAGAGCGCAGCATGCCGTTCGGCATGTATCGCCGTCATTTAAACCAGAAGCCAACGGCACAGCTTTAGGCAGCGCGCCGAATGTACTTGTAATGCAAGCCACCAACCATCGGCAAGCCAACCACGTTGCCGTTGTCATTGGCCACCACTGGCCGGTGGTCGGGGGCGTCCTTGGCCAACGACAAATGTGTGCGCGCGGTGTGGTAGTAGCCAACGTACTCGCCCAGAATGCGAAGAAGGTGTCGCTCACCGAGGATCATCAACAGGGACACGCGGCCCCCAGGACATCGTCGAGATCCGGGCGCGCGCGCGGGCGACCGCCGCTTGCATTCGGCGTCGGAGAGGAGGAGCGCGGGCTCGTTGGCGCTCGGCATCGACGCGATGTCCTTCTCGCGCAGCATGTCGTCAGCGAGGGCGCGTGGCGACTGCTCGGTCGCGGGCAGGCGATCGAGCGAACGGATGATGTGAGCCGCGTTTTCGTAGTGGCGCGCGAAGCCGTCCGGCTCGATGCTTTCGCGCGCATACCGACGCGAGAGCGCGTCGAGCTTCGCGAGGAGCGTGACGAGCGTATGGACACCTCGCACGGCGCGTGGGCGGTTGTCGGTGTAGTCCTTGAGCTGGCCCCGACGCCCGAGGAAGTCGTGAACGAACGACGTGAGGGGCCGTTCGACGAACGGCCCTACGCGCGCGCGGCCGATCTCGAAGAGCACGTAGGGGCTCATCGCCTCTGCGAGTTAGCGTGTCGAGGAGGTTCGTTCGCAGCTCGCTGAGCGCGACGCCCGCCATGCAAGCGATGCGGGCGCGGCTGCGCATCGCGCCATCGCAACTTTCGCCTCATTAAGTACAGCGGTGGGGAGTGTCGCCCCCCTTCTGTGGCTGACAGCGAAGGCATTATTGACATCTAGTCTTACCAAATGTAAAAAGTCTTTATGAATGTTCGCCCCCTTTGGCTGCAAAGGGTAGGTTCGTCCCTGGTACAGGCTCCCATCTGCTGGTTGAGCGGCGTGCGGCGCGTCGGCAAATCAACGCTTTGCGGCACAGTGCCAGACGCCAAAGTCATGAACTGCGACCTCCCCGAGGTGAACAGCTTACTTGCGGAGCCGGTACGGTTCTTCAAGTCGCTCGACGCGCCCGTTTTGGTGCTTGATGAAGTACATCAGCTGGCGGACCCGTCTCGGGTGTTGAAGATCGCTGCTGATGAGTTTCCCCACTTGAGGGTGGTCGCTACGGGCTCGTCCACATTGGCCGCCACGGCGAAGTTTCGCGACAGTCTCACGGGTCGCAAGCGTCTGGTTCACTTGGTCCCCGTGCTTGTCGATGAGCTCCCTACGTTCGGCATTGCAAGCCTCGATCGCCGCATGCTCCACGGCGGCCTTCCACCTGCGTTGCTCGCCTCCACATCTGACCGGAACTTCTATTCAGAATGGCTAGACTCGTATTTTGCTCGCGACGTGCGTGAGCTGTTTCGCGTTGAAAAACGTTCGGGATTCTTGGCGCTCCTCGAATCGCTTCTGCGGCAAAGCGGCGGCATGCTCGAGATTCAATCAATGTCCCGTGTGTCGGGGCTCTCGCGCCCCACAGTTATGACTTACCTGGACGTGATGGAGACGACGCACGTTCTTACGCGGCTCCGGCCTTTTAGCGGAGGTGCCAACGATCGGGACCTGGTACAAACGCCAAAGGCCTACGCGTTCGACACGGGATTTGTTTGCCATGCACGCGGAATTCGCGACCTGCGCCCAGATGATCGTGGTTTTCTCCTGGAGCATCTTGTTTTAGAGACGATGCAATCTCTAGTGGATCTGCCGCGCATTCACTATTGGCGCGACAAAGCCAAGCGTGAAGTGGATTTCATCCTGCCTTTCGATCGGGACCGCATCGACGCCATCGAGGTGAAGTGGAGCCAAGATGCATTCGAGCCGCGCAGCTTGTTAGCCTTTCGCGCTAGCTACCCACAAGGCCGCAACTGGATCGTTACTGCGCAAACAATCGCCGCGTTCAGTCGAAACGTGGCGGGGTTGGAGGCCACATTCGTGGGCATCGAGGAGCTCCGCAGTGTCCTCCACAACAGTACCCTCGCATCATCGCCCTGAGCTGTCGTCTGGTTCATGTTGCGACAGGTGATCCCAGAAGGGTAAGGCATGCCAGACGCAGCAGCCTCATCTTTGAACACGGGCGCACCCGGCGACGTGACATCGTACGCGGCCACGCCTTTGCCCTGCACGGCGACGTACGCCGTCTTGCCACAGACTTTCAAATCCATGCTGCCACCACTCGGTCCGTTCACGATCGACACCACAGCGGGATGGGCGCGATCTGTGACATTTACAACCGGGGGGCCCGTGCAGCCGCATCCATAAAGGTAAGCGAATTTGCCACCAGGGGCGAGCTTCACGCCTTGCCCGTACCAGCAGCTCGCGCTTGCCACGGCACCCGGTGATGATGAAGTGACGGTCATCGTTGGCGACGAGACCTTGAGGGAGGTGGTGCGGGGTGAAACACGGGCGCGCCACTATGCTTGTCGCGCACGTAAACGGCGGTGCACGGCGCCCAATAAGCGCGCGTCGAAGGCTAGTGGAGCCCAAGGCCCCTGATCAAGCTTTGAGCAGCGTGGGAATGCGGCTGGCTTGCGAGATGGCTTCGGCGGCGTATTTCCCCGTGAAGTCTTTGCCCACCCGCATACGGCCATAGCCTTGTTGCCCACCTACCTCGAACTCGCTGCGAGGCAGCCCCATGGACTGCAGCACAATAGCCAGCCACTGGTTGTAGGTGATGCCGTGTCCGCGGGCATCCGAACTGTCGCGGCGGAAGTCTATCAGCTGACCCGTCTTGAGGAACCCGCCCGCGCTGCCGAAGGTGATCACGGGTATGCCCTCCGACCGGTGCGTGTTGTAGCCGTTTTCGTTGGTGAACATGATGAGGCTGTTGTCGAGGAAGGTGCGACCGCCTGATTCTTCCACGTCCAGCTTCTTCGCGAGCGACGCGGGCACGTACGAAAGCGTGTTGCGGAAGTTCTCGGCCAGCAAGGCCTGGTTGCCCGTGTGGGCCACGCTTTGATGCCAATCGCCCGAGAAGTTGGCAACGAAGCGCTCTGGCTGGTTTATCACCGCCACGCGGCTTAAGCCGCACATGAACGCTGCCGCAACGAGATCCGAATAGACATCGACGTATCTGCGTGGATCCCCGGCGCACTGGTTACCGCCCCCACAGGGCAAATTGGAACGCTCGGGCAGCTTGTTGCAGGAGATGCCACTTGAAGGCGCCTCTCGCATTGTGCCCACCTTGCGCTCGAGCTCCGCGAGTCTGTCCAGGTGGTCGTCAAGCCGCTGTTTGTCTTGCGCCGAGAGCCTCGTGTTGCTTTGCTTGAGGCGGCGGTAGTCCTCGATGACCATATCGACGATAGGTTTGTCGGCTGGCTTGGGTGGCGGCTGCGGCGTGCCGGGCGCTGTCGGCGTGAAGCCACGGAACAGTCTGTCCCAGAGGCGTCCTGGCTCTCGCTCGGCCGAAATCGAGGTGAGGTTTCCGCTCTTGGTAGCGGGGCTCGAATAGCGCCAAGTGAACTCGTTCGTCCAGTTCATCGTGCCCATCAGGAGCACACGTTCCTTGATGCCGTCGAGGCTGTCGTAAAAACTTTTCGACCAGCCGAGCACGCTGTCGATGGTTTCGCGCGGATCTTGTCGGGCGAACTCCCCACTGTTGGTGTTCGCGAAGTTGCCCAACGCCGCGCCTGGCGTGTGATCGGTGAAGAAGGGGATGTCGAGAGCTCGCAAAACGTTCATCTTCCGCAGCAGACGCTCGTTGAGGATGTCCTGCGGAATTTGAATGGCGCTTGAGAACACCGCCCGCCCGCCCTCGCTACGTGGCGCGAGATCGCCAGCGGTGATCGTGTGCCCCGGAAACAGCGTTTCGGTGCGCGGCGTGGCCTGATTCCAGAAGATGGTTTCTGGGCGCAAGCCTCCGTGCGCCGTGAACCCCGCCACAAAGCGTTTGCGTACCGGTGTGCCCACCGCGGCCAGGCTTCCTTTGGGGGTGGCCAAGGAGGCAAGGAAGGGCAGGCCGATGGTGAACCCGCCGGCGCCGCGCAGAACTTGTCGTCTTGAAATGGTAATGGGCTTGAACTTCATGGCTTCCTCCTGGCGACAAACTTAAAAACTGCGGCGCCAGAAGCTGGCGTCGGTGGCCACGGCGCGCAGGCCGGCTTGTAGACTTTCTCCCGCGAACCCGCGCCGGATGCGCTCCAACATGCAGCCATCGCGGTCGGGGTCTTCCCTTCGGGCCATGGCGAAGCGGAAGTACTGGCGGGCAAGGCACGCGGAAAGCTTGCCGCTGTCTACGATCGCTTGTGCCAACCCCTCTGCCCCCTGCACCTCGCGCTCGTCGTCATCGGCGACGTAGGCGACCGCCACGTCGTCAATGCTGTGTGTGGCAAGCACGTTGCCGCCGCTGTCGAATACGGTCTCTTGCGTGCGCTTGCGGCCCAGGCCATCAAAGCCCTCCAGAACGTAGCCAATCGGGTTGAGCAGGGCCTTATGGCAGCCGGCGCACGCTGGCGTCTTCTCCGTGAGCTCTTCTACCACTTGGCGGCCGGAGAGGTTGGGATCAAGCATGGGTAGATTTTCGACGGCGCCGGGCGGCGGCTCAACCAGTTCATCGCACAAGATGTTGCGGCGAACGAACACGCCACGCATGATCGGCCGTGTGGCGCCGCTGGCGTTCACGAGCCGCCCCGCCCGGCTGAGAATTCCCGGCCGTTCACCCGAGGAAAAGCTGGGGGGTGAATCTCCTCCATCCCACTGGGGACCGCTATAAAGTTTGCTGAGCTCCGCCGAACGCGTGAACGAAGCGTTCGTGGTGAGCAGCGTGTTGGCGTTGGAAACCGCGGTCCAGGTCAAATGATCGGTCAGATCTACCAATTCTTGGGCCATGGCTTCGTGCAAGTTGGCGCTCGGAAGGTTGTCTTTGGCAAAGGCCTTGAAGCGCGCCTGGTCTTTGTTGACGTCGAGCTGCGGAATGTCTTCGAGATCCAACCACTCGCGGTAGAAGTTTTGCAGCGTGGCCCGGCTGCGCGGATCAGAGACGATCCGGTCGAGCTGCGTCGTGAAGACCTCGCTCTTCATCAGAGATCCATCAAGAGCAGCGTTCCAAAGCTCTTCGTCAGGCAGCGTGTCCCAGAAGTGATAAGAAAGCCGTCCTGCCAACTCCGCTGCCGTCAGGCTATAAATATCGTCGCGCTCAGCAACCTGGCTTCCTTCCCCTTCAACGTGGTAGAGGAAGCGAGGCGACAACAACAAACCGGCCACCACGTTGGCGAAGTTCGAGCCGCTAACGGGGCCTCCTTCGTTTCTGGCCGTGTTCTGATAAAACGCGACGTCCTCGTCCGGCAGGTCTGTGCGCAAGGCCCGAGAGCCGAACGACTTGACGAAAGAACGCAGACAGTCGGCGTCGTTGTCCTTGTTGTTGTCTACGCCGCAAGCGCCAAGCAGCTTGCCGAGGCGTGCAGGTTCCGAAAGGGCCTTGCCCACCTCCAACGAAAGGTCGTAGGCAGCCTCGACGTGCGCGTCCAAAACTTGTTGATCGATACGCCGGTATGATGGGCCCTCGGCGCCGTGGCCGAGCGAGGGCATGCGATCCTCTGGCAGCCCCTTCAACGGGCCGCTAAGCGCGGTCATTACCTTCTGCGCTTCCGAAGCCCCCAGCGCGTTCGTCAGCAGATCCTGCAAAGTGTTTTCGTATTGGCGCCGCGAAAGCCGGCGCAAGGGCGTGCCCAGCGGCACCGCGTCGGTGCTGCAGGAAAACGAGGGGCCCGGCGCAGGGGGTGGGGGTGGGCCGCCAATCCCTGGGGGCAGGCCCGTGTCGTCAGCCGTGTCGTCGTTTCGGAAAACGTCGTCGTCATTTCCTCCTCCTCCGCCTGGGATGGTGCCGGTGCAGGCCGCTGCAAGAGCCAAGGAAAGCCACGCCACGTGGGGCAAAATCCCCCGCGGTGGCACCGATGGCTCATCGTGCGTGCGGTAAAAAGCTAGGCCCATTTCATCCTCCTGTCGAAACTGCAAAACGTGGATGTGTGAGGGGGCGGCAGCCAGTGCTGCGACGCCGCCACTTAATGACGACGCTCCAGCAGGTTGGATCCGGCGCAACATTCTCTTCGATACGAGAATGGGTTAACGGTCATTAGCTGTCGTGCTTGTGCGGCGCTTTGAACGTCCAAGAATGCTTTGACAGATGCGTTGAGCGTCCCCCACGATCAATGAGGTGGGAAGTTCGTCACCGATCGAGGGTCCTTTGACGGCCTCTTTGCACGAGGTGCTTTCACGTCTTCGTCGGGACGCTTTGCGACTTACGCGAGATCACCATCTTGCAGAAGATCTGGTGCAGGAATCGGTGCTCGCAGCGTTACGCAAGGGGCAAAGCCATAGCCGCCCCTTGCCCTGGTGGCGGACGGTCCTCAGGAATGCCTTCATAGACGGGCTTCGCAGCGAGAAGCGTCGCCGCCGATGGGAGGAACGCGCTGCTGAATGCGCCGAAACAACAACCGTAGGTCTGGACGAAGACCTTCGGCCCGAAACGGAGCTTCTGCGCGCGGCCCTGGACCACCTGCCCGTACGGCAGGCGGCCATCGTGCGCCGGCTTTACCTGGAGGGACTTTCCTTCGAGGAATCGGCCCGGCGGGAAGGAATGTCGGCGCGCTCTGTCCGGCGTTTGCGCGGACTTGCTTTTGAAAACCTTCGCTGCGCCGTGGATCGTGGTGACCCCACGCGCGCCAGCGGACCCCGCGGCGCGCGCATGCTCTGGCCCGCGCTGCCATGGCTGCGACGTGCGCCGAAGAGCCTTTCAGAGGCCACTGTTCTGGGTACACGTGCCGAAGCGTTTTTTGCGGGCCCACGGGTGCTGGCGGCCGCGCTTTTTAGCGGCTTCGTGCTGCTGGCCCTGATGGATGGCGGGACCTCGCCTGTGGCCCATCACGCCAACGCAGTCGCGGTGGCCGCTCATGATGGCCGGGCTGTGCCCGCCGTGCCGATTGTCCAGGGCCTTGGCCTTATCTGGGAAAACCAAGAGCGTTTGACGCCCCTGGTGGACGACCCTGGAGACATTGCTAAAGCTGCGGAAGCCTCGCCCGAGCCTCTGCTCCCCGCGCCCGCGTGCGGCAGCCTTCAAAGCCTCATCGACAAGGCGCAAGTGGGCGAGGTGCTGCGTGTGCCGCCATGCATCTATCGCGAAACGGTGCATGTGGGCAAACCGCTGACGCTTGTGGCAGAGCCGGGCGCCGAAATAAGGGGCAGCGACATCTGGAACGACTTCGTTGCGTGGCCCCCCGGCGCGAACGGCGCCCAGCGCTGGGCCAGCGTCAAGACCCTGGCGCCCGAGGTGATCGGAGATAACATCATTTTTAGCGGGCGATGCGATTCCGACAGCGTGGCCCCTTGTCCGGGCACCGAACAGGTGTTTGTTGAGGGCCGCCCCCTGGCACGAATTGGCGCTCCTGGGGCGGTGGGGCCGGGCCGCTTCGCGGTCGATGCCGAAGGGCATATCATCCTGGGCGAAGATCCTTCCCGGGCCCCCGTAGAGGTGTCGGTGCGTCGGTTCTGGATGACCATCCAAGCCAACGATGTAACCGTCTTGGGCTTTTCAATGCAGCACGCCAGCAATCTGGGTGTGGAGCAGGGCGCGCTTTTCGTTCGACTGGGAAGCCGCAACGTGAAGCTTCATCACAACCGCTTCATGCATGCAAGCGGTGTGGCTTTCACCGCGGAGGGCACGGGGCATTCGATCATCGACAACGAAATTGCCTGGGCGGGGCGCGAAGGCATGGAGATCGCGCACACGACCCTGGCGGGACAGGTGGTGGTTCAAGGAAACCGTGTGCACCACAATGGCGGCCTGTTTGCGCTCACGCGGCAGCGCTGGATCAACGGTGGCATCTCCCTCTTCTATTCGGCAGCTACGCTTTCGGGCAATCACATTTATGACAACTTTGGCGTGGGCTTGTTCGTCATTGCATCACAGGCGCCGGTCATCCAGGACAATGACATTTCCAACAATCGAGGCGCCGGCATTGCCAGCTCGTCTTCACAGCGGGCGCTGATCGAGGGCAACGTGTTGCGGGGCAACGGCTGGGGTGCGTCTCCGGTGGAGCCCGCGATCATGATGGTGCAATCACAGGGGTTTGAGGTGCGGGACAACGAAGTGGACGCTGTGGCGATCGGGATCTTCGCTGGGCCTGCCATCTCACCCGCAGTGCCATTGCCCGGTTCGTGCGCCAAATCAGCTTTCAACACCTTCTACAACAACCGTATCCGGGTGCCGCACCCGCAGGGGGCCGTGAGGCTAGGGGGGGAGCAGCCCCAAGAAGCGTGCCCGAACAACTACGCCGTGGGCAATTTGATGCTTGGAGCGGGGCCTCACCGCGTGGGCGGCTGACCGTTTCCCGAAACCTAATGGGTCAAAAGGTGGTGAGGGCTCGCCTGGCGCGTTACCATCACCCTCAGCCCTCTTCGGGCTCTGCCGTTTGCGGAGGGGCCCTGGCCGCTGTGGGCACGATGAGGGGGCGCAAGCTGCTGTGCGATGACAGGACGCCAAAGTAGCGGGTCACGTGGCGTCTGGGCGGGGGCGCGTCGCTGTGCAGGCCCTGCGGGTGGCAAACCAGCGGTGGCAGCGGCAAGCAGCTGTGCGAGCAATGGGTCGTCTTCGCCCAAGGTCTCGTCGCCAACAATGACCGTGACAGTTCATCATCACCGGGTGCTGTGGCAAGCGCGATGAGGCAGCGTCTTTTCAAGAAAAGTGCGGGTTGCAGCGCAAGTCGCTTGAGGCGCGCTGAATCACCGTGAGGCCTCCGCACTCGGCACTGGTGCTGCCGCAGGTTTTGGCGGCACGCTCGCGATAAAAGGCAGCCACTGTGTCTGTGAACAGCCGGTGCACGGCGCCCAATAAGCGCGCGTCGAAGGCCAAGGGAAAGCGCAGCACAAAGGGATGGGT
>JBBSJE010000068.1:0-28058 GCA_038257535.1 Polyangia bacterium | reverse complement strand
GTTTCAAGTGGCGGTGCTTCGAGATGTTAGCGAGCGCAAGCAACTTGAAGCGGCTTTGGAAACCAAACTCCTAGAGCTTCAACAAACTCAGACGAAGGTGATGCGCTTGCGGGGCCTGCTTCACAAATGCACCCACTGTGGCCGCATTCGACGCAACGAAGACCAGTGGCAAGGGCTATTGTCGTACATCGAGCACAATAGCAATGCGCGGTTCTCGCACGTCATTTGTGGGGGGTGTTTGTCACAACACCATCCCGAAGACAGCGGCGAAACGTCGCTCTAAACCCAAGTCCGCGCGCTGGGGGGAACTTCTGTCAGTGCGCCAACGCCTTTGAAATGCCCATGGGGGCATAGGCGCGCAGCGGATCTTATGGTCTGATGCGCCCATGACTTCCACCGCTTTGCGTCTGTTTGGAACCGACTCTGCCTTGCCCCAGAGCCGTCACTTGCGGGCCGGACCGCTGTCCGCGGTGCTTGAGGAGGGGCAGCTTCGGCGCATATGTTGGCAGGGACAAGAAGCCATCCGGGCGATTTCGTTTTTGGTGCGAAACACAAGTTGGGGTACGTACGCGGCCGAGATTTTCGACCTGCAGGTTGCGGCCTCAAACGAATCCTTCGAGATAAGGTATTTTGCCCGGTGCGCCGATGCAGAACAAACTCTGCGCTACGCCGTGATGATCGTGGGCCACGCTCAGGGGCAGTTGTCGTTTGAGGCCAAGCTAGAGCCGCTGACCAACTTTTCCACCAACCGCGCCGGGTTCGTTGTGTTGCACCCGCTTGATGGCGTGGCAGGTGAACCTGTGACCGTAACCCATACCGACGGCCGTGTGGTGCAAGCGCAATTTCCCAAACACGTGGTGGGAAGCCAGCCGGTGCTTGACATCCGCGCGTTGGATCACCAAGTGCGCCCCGGCGTGCGATGCCTGTGCACGATGGAGGGCGACGCGTTTGAAATGGAAGATCAGCGCAACTGGACGGACGCCTCGTTCAAAACCTACGTGCGGCCGCTCTCGAAGCCGTTTCCATATACATTGCCCGCGCAGCAAGTGAGCCATCAAGCGGTGCGCTTGCAGTTTCTGCAAACGCAAGCTTCCCCTGCGCTGGTGAATGAACGAGCCGAAGGGCATGTCATCACTTTGGAATCGGGAAGCTCGGGTGATTTGCCCCAATTGGGCATCGCAATCGATGACGAAGCGCCCTGGGACCACAGCCACCAACAAGCGCTTACGACGTTGCGCCCGCAGTGGTTGGTGGCACGCGTCCACGCCAAAACCTCCATGGTTTATCTTGCCAACGTGGCGCAGGCCGCTGGCGCAACAAGCGCAAAAGTTTGCCTTGAAGTGGTGGTGAGCTGCGAGCGACCCATCGAAGAAGAGTTGGCCGAAATCGCCACACTGGCGGCCCGGGTACAGCTGACGGCCGCGGCCGTGGCCGTCGCTCCGGGGGCGTTGCTGCGCACGGTGCCTTCAGATTTTCAGATACCAGGCTTGCCGTCACAAAATGCACTGTTCGAGGCCACCCGCAAAGCGTTTCCCAGCGCGTTGGTGGGGGGCGGGTCATTGGCGTACTTCACCGAACTTAACCGCAACCGCCCCGACGCCACAGCGCTTGATTTCATCACCCACACGACGTGCCCGATTGTGCACGCCTCCGACGATCATTCGGTGATGGAATCATTGCAAGCGCTGCCTTGGATCTTCGAGTCCACTTTGCAGTTTGCGGGCAAGGCCGCGTATTGGTTGGGGCCCACCAGCATGGGTATGAGATTCAATCCCTATGGCGCGGCTCCGGCAGACAATCCCCAAAACGCACGCGTGGCCATGGCCAAAGCCGATCCCCGCCAACGCGGCGTGTTTGGCGCTGCGTTTTATACCGCGTATGCCGCCATCGCCAGCCGCGCAGGGCTTGCCAACATCACCTTCGCCGCGCTCACAGGGCCTCATGGCTTGGTTTATAGCCGCGGCCCTGAACCCAAGCCCGGCTTCGACGAACGCGGCGCCGGGGTGTATCCCGCCTTTCATGCTTTGTGCTGGTTGGCGCAAGCCGCAGGGCGGCCGCGCGTCGCTTTGAACATGAACCCCGGTGGCGCGGTTGATGGCCTGGCGTTTGTGAACGCCACAGGGGGCAAAACGCTGTTGCTCGCGAACACCACGGCCCAAGCCCAGCCTGTCACCTTGAGTGGCGCCGCCACACTGAAGTTGCGAGCGCTGGACGAGACCAGCTTCGAGGCGGCCACGCAAACGCTCACCTGGAGCGACGACGACGGCACGTCCACAGTCCACACATTTTCATTGCGTCCTTACGCCGTGGCACGTGTGCAGCTTTCATAAAGTGCAAGCCAAGGCCACCGGGCGTAAACTAATTGCATGCTGCAATTGCACGATCACGGCCCGATTCGCGAGCTGCGGCTTGACCGCCCTCCCGTCAACGCTTTGAGCCCCGACCTGCTGCGGGCGCTGCGCGCTCAGCTTGTTCAGGCGAAAGCCGACGCTGTCGCCGCAGTGGTGCTTTCAGGTGCCCCCGGGCGGTTTTCGGGCGGCCTCGATGTCCCGGCGTTTTTGGCTTTGTCTCCCGATCAGCTGCGCGAAGCTTGGGTGGCCCTGTTCGATCTGTTGCATGAGCTGGCGCACGCGCCGATGCCGGTGGTGGCCGCGCTCACGGGCCACAGCCCAGCGGGTGGCACTGTGCTTTCGCTTTACGCGGATCATAGAATCATGGCGGAAGGCAAATACCTTGTTGGACTCAACGAAGTGCAAGTGGGTTTGTCGGTGCCGCAGGTGTTGTACACGGCGTTGGCGCACATCGTGGGCACAAGACAAGCGCATAGATTGGCCATGACGGGTTTGTTGATCGACGCGGCAGAAGCGCATCGAGTGGGGCTGGTAGATGAACTTGTGCCCGTGGACAATGTGATCTCTTCGGCCATCGCGTGGGCGGAAGATCTGCTCAAACGCCCACGAAATGCGATGCTCAAAACCCGGCAGCTGGCCCGCCAAGACTTGCAAGCGGCGTTTGCTTCCGTCACGCCCACGTTGATCGACGACGTCGTGCAAACGTGGTACAGCGAAGAGACGCAAGCCACGCTGAAGCAGTTGGTAAGCCGGCTAAAAAAAGCCTAAGCCAGATCCAAAGCGGCGGTGTTGCCCCGCCCGCCCAAGCGATTTCGAAACTCGTACACGTCGCCACGGTACACAGTTTCCTCCCACCACAACGGCTCGTCGTTGGTTAGAAATCCCACCGCCGTCACTACCAAACAAGGGGCGCCGCGTTTGATCTTCAACAGCGCCGCTGTTTCTGTGGTCGCCGCCACCGCCCGAATGGTTTGTTCGGCGCCCGACAGGCGCAGCTTGTACTTCTGCGTCCACAAAGTGTAAAGCGATCCGGAGGCGGTCTTGGCGTCCAGACTGGGGCAATGCCGAGCCACCACAAAGCGGCGTTCCCAGATTACGGGTACACCATCGGCTGAACGCAAGCGATGCATCTCGATCAGTTGATCTTGGCCCTTCACGCCCAGACTTTGCGCGACCATCGGCTGCACTTCAGCGGCCGCTCGTTTTGTTAGGTTGAGCACCTTGGTGCTGGGCGCTTTGCCACGCGCCGCCGCGCGCGCGGTGAAGCTCACCAGCAATCCGAGATCCACATCAAGCCCGCCCGCCTTAACAAAAGTGCCCAAGCCTTTGCGGAACTCCAAAAGCCGCTCTGACACCAGATTCGACAGGGCCTTGTTGGCTGTGGCGCGGCTGACCTCAAAGCGCTCGGCAACTTGCCGTTCGGTTAAAAACCGCTCGCCGGTCTTAAATTCGCCGCTGGCGATGAGCTCACGCAAAAGGTCGTTGAGCTGTTGGTAAACGGGGGCTTTGACAAGTTGAGCGACCATAGGGAAAGTGGCTAGTCCACCGTATACCCCGGCCAGCCTGGCATACAACGCATTTGGCGCCACCCACGCTTCTTGGCACGCGCGGCGCCTCGACAAACCACAAAAAATGGTGCTGCAGGAGCCGAGGTGGGCTAAGCTGCGACGATGTCTGGACGAAAAGGAATGCAACGCCCCAGCGGGGTGCGTTGGTGAGGGCTGTGAGTAAGGACTTGGCTTTAGGCTTGGGGGCCCTGCTGTGAATCGCAATCACACCCAGGGAAAGCGGCAGCGCGAAGCTGAGCGTGACCGCAAGAAGAAAGACAAAGAAGCACGTTTGCGGCACAACCGCGACCTGCGCGCCCGGGGCCTAGACCCTGACGTCGTGGACCAGGCCGACGCCCCACAGGCGCTTCCTGAAGTGAGTTTGGACGACATCATTACGTCCGGCGTGGCGCCACGCCCGCCCCGCAGCGAGCGCGGGCCCACCAAGTTGTTCGTGGGCGGCCTCAGTTGGGACACCAACAATGAAGGTCTCAGCGAGGCGTTTTCTAAGTTTGGCCCATTGGTGGAAGCCACCATTATTACGGACCGCACCACTGGCAGCCCGCGTGGCTTCGGCTTCGTCACGTTCGAGCAGGCCAGCGCGGCCGCCGAAGCCATCAAGCAGATGGACGGCGCCGAACTTGATGGCCGCGTTTTAAAGGTGAACCCCGCCGACAGGGGTTGACCCGCCCGGCCTTACGGCGCCTTTTCTTCCACGAAGTACGCCGTGCGGTGGCGTGCCCCGGGAAGATGCGAATCCCAACAGGACGGCGAACAAAACACCAGCTTCACACGCCCGCTGTTGCAGGTTGAAACCGAGCAGCGGATCAGCGTTTTGCCGCGGGCGATCTGTTTGCGGCACATCGAACACACCAAGGGGGCGGAGGCTTCGGACATGGCTTTCGCCATTGTAGCCAAATGCCCGCACCGCCGCTTGTGGACAGTGCATTTTTGCCTGTGTGCTTAATCGTTTTTGCCCAAGCCGCCGGCCACCTTGGTGGCTTCTTCCACCGCCCGTGCAAGCACGCTGCGGATGCGGCCATCTTCCAAGGTGAGCAAACCCGCAATGGTGCATCCCCCCGGGGTGGTCACTTGATCTTTGAGCGCCGCCGGGTGGAGGCCCGTTTCCAAAACCATGCGTGAAGCGCCCTGAAACATTTGCGCGGCCATGGTGAAGGCCACGTCGCGGCGCATGCCCATCATCACGGCGCCATCGGCCAGCGATTCCAAAATCAGATAAGCAAACGCCGGCCCGCTGCCATTGAGGGCGGTGACCACGTCCATGTTCTTCTCGTCGATTTCCAGGCACCGGCCGCACGCGGTGAAGATTTCCAGCGCCAGCGCCACCTGCGCGTCGGTCACGCCCGCGCCGCGGGCCAGCGCCGTCATGCCCTCGCCAATCAAAGCCGGTGTGTTCGGCATCGCGCGAATGACGCTGACGCCAGGCAGCCAGTCGGCCAGCTGTGACAAGCGCACGCCCGCGGCCACACTGATCACCAAGGTGTCGGCCAACGCGGCCCGCATCTCATCGGTGTCCAGCACCTCTTTCATGGTTTGTGGCTTCACCGCCACAACCACCACATGTGAGGACTGCGCCACCTCCAAGGTGTTGGTGGACGTACGCACGCCATGACGTTCGCCTACGCCTTCGGCGGTCTTTTTGTAGCGATCGGCGCCCAGCACCTGCGCGGGCGTGAGCTTTCCCGAACGCAAGACACCGCGCATGATGGCTTCACCCATTGTGCCGCAACCAATAAAACCAAGGATCTTGTTGCCTTCGAGCATGGCGGCCAGATCGTGGCCGAAACCAGGGGCCGCGTAAAGGCCAAGCGGCAAAATGCCCGGTTGGGGTGTCGCTTTAGCCGGGCTTGGGTTTGGCGCGCCAGTCGATAAAAAGCGCCCGCTGCGCCGGCTGACAATGCGGGCAAAAATCGGCATCGGCGGCGCCAACGCGCACGCTGCGCACGGTCGTTCCACAGCGCACGCAAGGTTGCCCGGCACGGCCCCGCACGCTCAGAAAATCACGCACCTTGTCTGAAACCTCGGGCTGCAGCCTGGCAATGTGATCCACCGCGTGGGCAAGCACGTGCCCCACGCTTTGGAACAGGCGCTCAAGCTGTGCGGCCTCAAGTTGATGGCAGAAGGTCTTGGGGTGAATGCCCGCGATGAACAAGATTTCGTCGGCGTAGGCGTTGCCGATGGACGCCAGCGCGGTCTTGTCCATCAGGAAATTTCGCACCTGATCGCGGCGTTTTTTAGCCAATGTCTGAAACTGGGTCCACGTAAACGCGGGCGACATCACACACACGCCCAAGTTGTTGTAGGCCGGAATGTCGCGCTCTTGCGCGTTTGACGCCACGTAAACTTTGCCCATCCGCTTGGGATCGAGGTATCGCAACTCTTGGCCGTTGTCGAAGACCAAGGCCAGAACCAGCGACTTAGGATCCGGGGTTTGGGCCGCCACAGGAACCAGCGTGTAGCGGCCGGCCAGCATGGCGTTGATCACCATCACGAGGTCTGGCTCGAACGCAAAGCGCAGGAAATGTCCATGCCGCTCGACAGCCTGCAACCGGTGACCTACGAGCGCAGCGCGGGGATGGCCTGCGACCATCATGCGCAGCGGCGTGGGATCGCCCACGCGAACTTCCTGCACCTGCGCCCCCACCAGGCGTGGCCCCAGCTGCGACTCAACGTAGATAAGGTCTGGAATCTCTGGCATTTTTTTCAGATCCTCCCCATCCCATGGGCTGAGCGTGGTCGCCAATACGCGCAGAGCGTTACACGAAGTGCGAAAACTTGTTACTCAATCGGTGCATCATCAGTTGCGAACGGGAGTCGAATGGGCGCACAATGCATGTTGCTTACGCGATTCGTCTTTCCTAGGAGGTAGCTATGGCGGCACGAAACTCAGTTTACGGTTTGTTCGGGGGGTTGGGGCTCACGCTTTCGGCCTGTATGGGCAACACGGCGTTGCCAACCGACGCTCCAAGGCCGCCATCGGTCAGCGAGCCCGATCGGCCTGATGGAACGCACGGACCTGGCAAGTTTCCGGGCGCAGGCACGCCCGGGCCCGGCACTCCGTTTGCCGCCGCCCCCGTAAGCGCCAAAGTTCCGCCGCCGCCTATTTCGGGTGGCACCTTGCTGTCGCTCAAGAACGGGCACACCGTGGTGGCCTCCGATCCTGATCGCGACGCCATCTTCGTGGTGGATGTAAATGCAAAAAAATCGCTGGCCACCGTGAAGCTGAACGCGGGCGATGAGCCCGGTCGTGCGGTGGAAGATGGGCGCGGCGACGTGCACGTGATTTTGCGCAACGGTGGTCAGGTGCTCACGCTGCGCGCCGGCACCTGGCAGGTGTCGCAGCGGCGCAAGGTTTGTGCGGCCCCACGTGGCATCAGCTTTGACGGCAACAACTTGTGGGTGGCGTGTGCAGGTGGCGAATTGCTGGAGCTGCCGCCTACAGCCGCGGCCCCCACCCGTTCGTTCTTCCTGGGCCGCGATCTGCGCGACGTGGTGGCCACCGGCGACAGCTTGCTTGTCACCCGCTTTCGCAGCGCCGAGATCCTCACGGTGTCGGCAAAGTCGGGCGAAATTTTGGGACGCAATCAGCCCCCCGGCAGTCCGGCGGCCCGCGAAAAAGCCTTTTTCAAGACAAGCACCCCTGGTTTGATGCCCGATGGGCCCGTCAACGCGGCTGAACCTGTGGTGGCGTGGCGTATGCGCCCTGTGGCGTCGGGCGGTGCGGTGATCGTGCATCAAGAATCAAGCAACGCACCACTCGGCACGGAAAGCGGCGGTTATGGCGGTGGCCGATGTGGCTCGGCGGTTGGCGCAGCGGTAACCACAGTGGCCCAGGACGGAACGCTGCAAACTTCATCACAACTGTTCCTCGCCACGTTGCCCGTTGACGTTGACATTTCCCCCAACGGAAAACAAATGGCCATGGTGTTCGCGGGCAACGACCAACGGATGAATGGCGGCGCCCCCGTCCTTTGGATGCAGCGTGAAGTTTTGGACAACAACCACTGCATTCCCGCCCTCGATGGTGGCTTTGCCGGCGCTGGTGGCAGCGACGGCAGCGGTGGCATGGGTGGCAGCGGCGACATGGGCGGCAGCGGCGGTGGCGAGCCTGAACCCGCCCCGGCACCCGAGCCGGTCAGCGCAGGCAACAGGTTTGAGGGCAAGCGCCCGGTGGCGGTGGCCTTCGATGGTCTTGGCCGTTTGGTGGTGCAATCGCGCGATCCAGCGGTGCTGACCATTTTGGGACCTAACGGCGGCGATATTGAACTGTCGAAAGAACGTCGGCAAGACAGCGGCTTTGACGTATTTCACATCACCACCATGGCCGGATTGGCCTGCGCCTCTTGCCACCCAGAAGGGGGTGACGACACGCGCGCTTGGAAATTCGAAGCGCTCGGGGTACGGCGCACGCAAAGCCTCCGCGGCGGCATCATGCACTTGGCGCCATTTCACTGGGACGGCGACATGAAAGATCTTGGCACCCTCATGAAAGATGTGTTTGCGGGCCGTATGCAGGGCCATACCCTAAGCAAAGGCTACGTAGATGCCTTGGGCACATACCTTGACTCCCTGCCCACGCTGCCCAATGGGCCTGTCAAGGATCAGGCCGCGGTCAGCCGCGGACAAAAGCTTTTCAACGACAGCAAGGTGGGTTGTGCCACTTGCCACGGCGGCAGCGACCTTACCAACAACGCCACCATGGATGTGGGCACTGGACGAGGCGTGCAGGTGCCTACGCTCAAGGGCGTCGCCTGGCGCGCGCCATTCATGCACACGGGCTGCGCACCCACCTTGGAAGCGCGCTTCGATCCAACCTGCGGCGGCGGTGACCGTCACGGGGTCACGTCGCACCTCACAGCGGCACAACACGCTGATCTTGCAGCATATATGGAAACGCTGTAGCCGCGCCTTCACACGGGTCACAAAACGGTCGGTGCCTTTGGGCGCCGGCCGTTTTCGTTTTGGGCTTGTGCGGACAGCGCTGCTAACCTTCGGGTGCGGAGGTTAAGATTATGTGTCGCAACATCAAAACGCTGTTCAATTTTGCGCCCCCAGCCACCGACGACGAGGTGCGGGCGGCGGCGTTGCAGTTTGTTCGCAAGCTCAGTGGCTTCAATCAACCGTCAAAAGCCAACGAACAAGCTTTTGCCACAGCGATCGACGATGTATTCCAGATCGCCCGACGGCTGATTGATACGCTTGAAACGCAGGCGCCCCCGCGCGATCGGGAAATTGAAGCGATCAAAGCAAAGCAGCGCGCGGCGTTTCGATTTGGGCGCGAAACGCTTTGAACGCATCACAGCGGAAGCATCACCACGAGTCGAGCTTTGTCGCCGCTTTGAGCCGTGCGGGCAAGATAAACATCGCCACGGTCACGCCAAACACAAACCATAGGCAAAGCACCACCGCCATGCCGCGGCGTCCGCGTTCAAAAAACTCCAGCGGCCACCAATCAAAGCGAACGCGCGCATAAGAGTCTTCAATGTCGAGTTGGTTGCGGGTGTAGCGCGCCCACGGAGCGTCGCGCGTGGCGCGGTGAGCGTCGCTGCCGAACCATTTGTGCTTGAGCAGCCATGCGTGGCCTTCTAGTGGCGTGAACGCGGGCAACCACTGCACTTGATGCACGTCCTCGAAACACGCGCCACACACTTTGTCCACGGTGGGCGTGGGTGCGCCCGCGCGATCCGCTTGCCCCAGCCAGGCAGTTCGCGCCTGCTGGCTAATGCGAATGAAATGGTCCCAATAAAACGCTGACCCCAACGCCTGCACGGCCACCCCCAAAAGCAGAACCACGGTCACAGCCCACAAGGCCAACCGGCGGCGCAAGTCGCGTGGGGACGCAAACAAATCTTGCAGCAGCAGCACAGCCGGCAACAAGAGCAGCGGCACGGCAAACGCAAGGTAGCGCGGGCCCCAAGAGTAATCCCCGCTCCAGTACAACATCTTGCCGTAAAGCGCGACCAGCGGCGCCACCAGCAGCGCGATGAAGGCGCCCAACCAACGGCAACGCCGCCACAATCGCGGCAGCGCCACCAGGGAAAGCAAAAGTGGAGGACAATACAAAAACACGCTTTTGCCTGGTGACAAAAACAGGCCCCACAACCCCAAGGGCAGCCGCTCTTCAAACACAGGAATGTTCAGGTTGTAGCCCGCACTCCACACGGATCCAAAGCGCGCCCAGTTGTAAAGCGGCATCACCAGCGCCAGTGGCACGAAGCCAAGCAGCCCCCACAACCCAGTGGTTCTCACGCGCGCCCATTGTCCCCATAGCTGCCAAACAAGCCAGACCGTGGCACCCAACAACGACAACGCAAAAACACTTTTGGCGTTGATCAGCAATCCAGCGGTGATGCCCAAGGCCGCCGCACGACCACGACTTGTCTCCTGAGTGTTGCGAAGCACCTGCAACGCAAAGGCAACGAAGCAGGCTGTTTGCAAACTTTCCGAATAGGCTGAACGTGCGTAGACCCAATGCATGGTGGCAAACGCGAACGCGGCCGCGCCTAGCAAACTGGCGGGTAAACTAAGCCCCAAGGCGCCGCACAAGCTCACAAACAAAACCACGGCGAGCGCCGCCAATGCCGAAGGCCCCACATGCGCCGCAAATGGCCACGAAAGATCGTGGGTGCCTCGCCACACAGAAACCAACAGCTTTCGAATGAGAACGCCGGGCACATGCTGCAACGACTGCAGCAACGGCGCTATGGCATAGATTTTCCCGCGCCGGCCGCGTTCAAGATCCACAGGCCACGCGGTGGCGATGTTGATGTCTTGGCGCTTAACCAACGCCTCGGCCACTTCGTACATGGGCGTGGCGTCGGCCCACGGGCGTTCGCGGCTGCCGAACAACATGAACATGCAAAACAGCGCGAACCCCAACAGCCATTTTGTGCTGGCACTGAGGCGAAATTGTGGCGCACCCAAACGCATTGGCGGCAGTGTAGCCGCAATGTGGCCTCACTTCGCCGCAAACCGTGCCGGCACACGCAGCCGCACGAGCTCGACCGCAAGCCCGCCATTGCGAAGCGAATGCCGCCCATCAATTTGCAGCCCCTGACCCTGCAGCGCCGCGCCTTTGGGCACAAGCACCCCCACCCGCCAGCTATGCCAACCAGCGATCGTGGCCTCAAGCTCGCGCCATGCGCTGGCGGGCATGTGCCCTCGGGCAAGGCGGTGGCCGTAGGGCGGGTTGAAAAGCAACAATCCGGGCTCTTCACAAGCCGCAGTCGTGTCGAAACGCTGCGCCTTCCATGTGATGTGGCTGGCAACGCCCGCGCGTTCGGCGTTGCGTTGGGCGCGCCCAACCATGACGGGATCTTTGTCGAAACCCCAGATGCGCAGCGGCTGCTCAGGTGATGCGGGCGCGGCCAAGTGAGGCAGTGGCACGCCCTCCCGGCACGGCCATTCATCCATGGCAAAGCGCTGCCGCGGCGTCGCGTGCCCCAACGCCTGCAGGGCCGCCTCGATGGGCAGCGTGCCCGAGCCGCACATGGGATCCACAAGTGGCTCCGCCGGCGTCCAGCCACAAAGCGCAAGTAGACCTGCTGCCAAGGTTTCTCGCAGGGGCGCTTTGCCCACCTCTTGCCGATAGCCTCGCCGATGCAGCCTTTCGCCCGAAGCGTCCACGCTGACAAAAAACTCATCGCTTTGGCCACGCACCAAAATGCGCAGTGGCTCCTCGTGCGCAGGCTCTGCCGATGCGGCGTCATCGTCTTGGGGTTCCGCCATGCGCACGGGGCCGCCCAAGCTTTCTGCCAACGCCTCAACCAGCCGCTGTTGCAGCGCTTTGCTGTGATAAAGCTTGCACCGCTGCACAGAAACATCCACCCGCACCAGCTGGCCCGGCCGCACAAACTGCGCCCACGGCCACGCCGCGCACTTGCGCTGCCATTCCCCGAACGCGCGGGCACGGGTGTGGCCCAATCGTCGCCACAACCGGGTGGCCACACGCAGCGCTGGCAACAAGCGGCGGGCTTCGTGGGCGGTGGCAGCAAACTCAACCCCGCCGGGCACAGGCACCAATGAAAGGGTGGGCGCCAAAGCGCGAAGCTCGTCGTGCACCACTTGCTCCAAACCCAGCGCCGCCACGGCAAACCAAACCGGCGAAGCGGATGGGTTTGGAGAAGCGAAGGGCGTGGGGGCGTTCATAAAAGCACGGGGACTGGCCCCGCGTTTAGCACGTCAGCAACCCACGAAGCGGCTTGCGCGCGACTGCCCCGCGACGCAGCCTATGTCAATTGAAGGGGTCAACTGGGCGCAGACGACGTTTAGAAGAGCGATGGCGCTTGTTTTTGGCTGCCGCCGCTTTCCCCCGCGCCCGCGCATGCCCATCGCTGCTGGGGCGAACCTCGGAGGCCGCGGGGACAGTCACTTTCCTTTGACGGTTGGCCCTCGTCTCGGCAGCCGCCGCCCGGGCGGGCTGAGCGGTGCGGGGCGATGCCTGCGCCGGGACCTCGGCCGCAGCCGGCGGGCCCTCCAGGGGCGAAAGCGCCGCTGTTGGCTCTGCCGCTTGCGCCTTGACAACCGCTGGCCCTTTGCCGGGCCCAAACATCACCAAGGCCGCCACCAACAAGAACGCCGCCGCCGCCCCAGCCCCAAGCTTTTGGTGAAGCGGCCGCGCCTGCCAGACCCACCAAGGGGATAAGGGGGACCCGACCACTTCGGGGGGCGCCGTCAGTTCGCCGGCTTCGATGGCCGCGGCTTTGTCGAAAAACAGCTTTTCCAAACCCTCGAAGGTGCCACCGCGGGGGCGCGGCGATGGTGGGGGTGTCAGCGGGTGCGTCGAAGCGGGCATCGAGATCAGTTCACCTCTTAGAGGCAACGAACGGCGGTGCTCCCGGATACACAAAAAATGCAGCCTGTGGCCACTGGGGTGGCATGTTCACTGGGGCAGACGCCCATTCACCTACACGAGGGGGCGTTTGGGGACCCCAGCAACACAAGCGGAAGTTTGGTGGCCGGCACGTCCGCGATTTTTCGTACCCGCGCCGCCTGAGGTGCTTTGCGCTTGGGGGTTTGCGGTTAAACTGCCCCGCCAGAGCCAAAAAGTGCTTACGCCAATGTGCAGGCAAACCAGGGCAATCTCAATTTTTTGAACAATTACGGACAGATACACATGGGCATTCGCAAATTTGAACGCGTTTTGGTGGCCAACCGCAGTGAGATTGCCATTCGCATCTTCCGGGCCTGTTCGGAGCTTGGCATTCGCACCTTAGGCATCTTCAGCAAAGAAGACCGGGCCGCGCTTCATCGCTACAAGGCCGACGAAACCTACCACCTGAACGATTTGCTCGAGCCGCTCAAAGCTTATCTAGACATTGATGGCATCGTGGCCATCGCCAAACGCCACGGGGCGGACGCCATTCACCCCGGCTATGGCTTCCTGTCCGAGAATGCCGATTTTGCGCGCGCCTGCGCCGCCGCGGGCATCGTGTTCATTGGTCCGCCCCCCGAAGTGCTTGAGCTCATGGGCGACAAGACCGCCGCCCGCAAACACGCCCAAAGCCAAAACGTGCCCGTGGTGCCCGGCACCGAAGACCCTCTGCCCGATGGCGACACCGCCGCGCGAATGGCGAAGTCGGTGGGCTATCCCGTCATCTTGAAAGCTTCGTTTGGCGGTGGCGGCCGCGGCATGCGCGTATGCCGTGACGAAAAAGAGCTGCGTTCGTTCCTGGAGCAAGCCGGCCGCGAGGCCCGCGCCGCGTTTGGCCGCGGTGATGTGTTTTTGGAGAAATATGTCGAAAGCCCCAAGCACATTGAAGTGCAGGTGCTGGCCGACGCCCATGGCCACGTGGTTCACCTTTACGAGCGCGATTGTTCCATTCAACGGCGGCACCAGAAGGTGGTGGAAATTGCCCCCTCTCCCAAGCTGGATCCCGCGCTGCGAGACAAGCTATGCGCCGACGCCGTTCGTTTAGCGCAATCGTCAAATTACGTAAACGCTGGAACGGTAGAGTTCCTGGTTGATAAGCACGGACAATATTTCTTCATCGAGATGAATCCGCGTGTCCAGGTTGAACACACGGTCACCGAAATGGTCACCGGCATCGACATTGTGAAATCGCAGATTCGCATTGCCGAAGGCCACGAGCTGGGCAGCAAAGAGGTGGGCATTCCCTCGCAGGCCGCCGTGAGCTCGCGCGGGTTTGCCATTCAAAGCCGCATCACCACCGAAGATCCCGCCAACGGTTTTATTCCCGATTACGGCCGCATCAGCCACTACCGTTCGGCCGCCGGCTTCGGCATTCGGCTGGACGCTGGGGTGGCGTTTTCAGGCGCGGAAATCACGCCTTATTACGATTCTTTGCTCGTCAAAGTATGCGCGCAGGGCCTCACCTACGACGACGCCTGCCGCAAGATGGAGCGCGCACTGGCCGAATGGCGCGTGCGGGGTGTGAAAACCAACATTCCATTTTTGCGCAACGTGCTCAAGCACCCCAAGTTCCGTGCTGGCGAAGCCACCACAACCTTCATCGATGATACGCCCGAGTTGCTTGACTTCCCCGAACGCTTCGATCGCGCCACGAAGCTGCTTCAGTTCATCGCCGAGGTGAGCGTGAACGGCAACGCCGAGGTCAAAGGCAAACCGCGGCCCAGCAATTTACGCAAGGCCGTGGTGCCGGTGCACAACCTGGATGCGCCGGTGCCACAAGGATCGCGGGACCTGTGGAAACAACTGGGGTCGGAGAAATTCACGGCTTGGATACGTGAACAAAAGCCGCTGCTGCTTACCGACACCACCTTCCGCGACGCACACCAATCTTTGTTGGCCACGCGGCTGCGCACCTACGACATGACCCGCGTGGCGCCCGCTGTCGCGCGACAGTTGTCGGGGTTGTTTTCGTTAGAGATGTGGGGCGGCGCTACCTTCGACGTGTCCATGCGGTTCTTGCATGAAGATCCGTGGGAACGGCTTGAGCTGCTGCGCCAGCAGATACCAAACATTCTGTTTCAGATGCTGCTGCGCGGGGCAAACGCCGTGGGATACACAAACTATCCCGACAACGTGGTCAAGGCGTTCGTTAAAGAATCAGCGGCCGCAGGGATCGACATTTTTCGCATTTTCGATTCGCTCAACTGGCTGCCAGGCATTCTGCCGGCGGTCACTATGGTGCGCGAAGCGGGCGCCTTGGCGGAGGCCTCCATTTGTTACACCGGCAACATCGATGATCCAAGCCGATCGCGCTACGATCTCAAGTATTACGTTGATATGGCCAAGCAGCTTGAAAAGGCTGGCGCTAACATATTGGGCATCAAAGACATGGCCGGCTTGCTGCGCCCTTACGCCGCCCGCCGCTTGGTCAAAGCGCTCAAAGATGAAGTGGGTTTGCCCATTCATTTGCACACCCACGACACCGCAGGCATTCAAGCCGGAACGTTGCTGTTTGCCGCTGATTCCGGCGTAGATGTGGTGGACGCCGCGTTTGGCGCCATGTCGTCGCTTACGTCACAGCCCAATTTGGAATCTGTGGTGGCGGCGCTTCAGTTTCAAGAGCGCGACACCAAGCTTGATTTCAACACTCTGGTGAACTTCACCTATTACTGGGAGGAGGTTCGCAACTACTACGCGGCCTTCGAGAGCGGCCTAAAAGCCAGCTCGGCCGACGTGTACATTCACGAGATCCCCGGGGGCCAATACAGCAACCTGCGGCCGCAAGCCGAAGCCATGAATCTTGGACACCGCCTGCCCGAGCTCAAGCGCATGTACGCGGTGGTCAATGACATATTGGGCGACATCGTGAAGGTCACGCCTTCCTCGAAGATCGTAGGCGATCTGGCCTTGTTCATGCTCACCAACAACCTCACCGCCAAAGATCTGATCGAACGCGGCAAAGAACTTTCATTTCCCGAGTCGGTCATTGGTTACTTTGCCGGCGAGATTGGCCAGCCACCCGGCGGCTTTCCCGAGCCGCTACGTGAGGTTGTGCTCAAGGGTCGGCCTGTGAAGGAAGGCCGGCCGGGTGACACCTTGCCCCCGGTTGATTTCGCCGCCACCCGCGCCGAGGTTGAAAAGAAAACCGGCCGCGCGCCCAGCGAACGGGATGTGCTTTCGTACCTTATGTATCCCAAGGTCTTCACTGAGTTCTCCGAGTTCCGCAAGAGCTTCAGCGACGTGTCTGTGGTTCCCACCGATGTGATGTTTTACGGCCTGCGGGTGGGCGAGGAGACCGACATCGAGATCGAAACCGGCAAAACCCTGTTCATTAAGCTGGTTGCGATCAGCGAAGCCAATGAACACGGCATGCGCACGGTGTTCTTCGAGCTCAATGGGCACCCCCGCGAAGTGCAGGTGTTTGATCAGAGCCTGGGCATTGAACAAGAGGTCCGCCCCAAAGCCGATCCCGACAACTTGCATCATCTGGGCGCGCCCATGCCCGGCACCGTCATTGAAGTGAAGGTGCAAGCCGGCGACGAGGTGAAAGAGGGCGACAAGCTCATTGTGCTAGAAGCCATGAAGATGGAAATGACCGTTTCAAGCCCGCTTTCGGGGGTGGTGAAAGACGTTGTGGTCAAGCCCAAAGACCGCGTGGACAGCCAAGATCTGCTCGTGGTGTTCAAGTAAAGAAGATTCCTCATGCCCTGCATTCTCATCGTTGAAGACGAAAAAGATCTTCAAGACGTGCTGACATACAACCTCAAGGCGGCGGGATACACCGTCTTGTTGGCCAACGACGGTGGCGGTGTGGTTGAGTTGGCGGCCGAGAAGCTTCCCGACCTCGTTTTGCTTGACCTGATGCTGCCCGATGTCTCCGGATTGGATGTGTGTCGGGCGCTCAAAAGCCACACAAAGACCAAGCACATCCCCGTCATGATGGTCACGGCCAAGGGCGAAGAGATCGACCGTGTGGTGGGTTTTGAACTGGGCGCCGACGACTACATGGTGAAGCCCTACAGCACCCGCGAACTCCTGTTGCGTGTGCAAGTGATCTTGCGCCGCGGTCAGCCGCCTGCAGGCGAACCGGAAACCACGGCGCCGTCATCCCGCTTCGGAAAGCTCTCGATCGATCGAGAGGCGTATCGCGTTTGGGTGGCGGGGCAAGAAGTCACCCTCACCGCCTTGGAGTTTCGTTTGTTGTGCACCTTATTTGATCGCAAGAATCGGGTGCAATCCCGTGCCACTTTATTGGACGAAGTGTGGGGGGCCAGCGAAGACATGGCCACGCGAACTGTAGACACCCACGTCAAACGCCTGCGCGAAAAGTTGGGAGAAGCGGGCGATTACATCGAAACCGTGTGGGGGGTGGGCTACCGGTTTTTGGAACGTCCACCGGCGTAGCGCCCTGCCGGTTATTTTGTCGCGACGTCACGCAGTTGTCACATTGGCAGCCTAGCTTCCGAAGGTTCCCATTTCCCTAGGAGATTTAATGAAGACTTTCGCTGGTTTGATGCTGTTGCTTGTGGCCGTTTCGCTTCCGGCGGGCTGCAGACCCAAGCGGGCCCCGAAGGGGGAAGACGGCACGCGTGCCTCGCGAAGCGTGACCATCAAGGGTTCAGACACCATGGTGACCCTGGGTCAGCGCTGGGCCGAGATGTACATGAAGGAACACCCCAACGCGGTGGTCCAGGTCACCGGCGGCGGCTCGGGAACCGGCATCAGTGCTTTGATCAACGGCACAACCGACATCTGCCAGTCTTCTCGCGCGGTCAAAGACAAAGAAATTCAACTTGTGAAAGCCAAGTTGGGTGTCGAGCCCCATGAGATCGCTGTAGCTAGAGATGGCTTGGCGGTTTATGTGGGCGACACCAATCCACTCGAAGCGATTTCCATGGCGCAGCTCAAGGACATTTTCACCGGCAAGGTGGTCAACTGGAAAGAGTTGGGTGGGCCCGACGCCAACATCATTGTGTATTCGCGCGAAAACAGCTCAGGCACCTACGTGTTCTTCAAGGATCATGTACTTGGTGGTGACGACTTTGCTGCGAAAGCGCAAACCATGCCAGGCACGGCGTCGGTGGTGAACGCCGTGGCCAAAGAAAAGTTTGGCATTGGTTACGGCGGCGCCGCTTACGCAGAGGGCATAAAGGTACTCAAGGTGAAAAAAGACGAGGCCAGCCCCGCGGTCGAGGTTTCGCAAGCAACCGTGAAGGACGGCTCCTACCCTTTGTCACGGCCGCTGTTCTTTTATCTGCCGAAGCCCCCTGAGGGACAGGTGAAAGCTTTCATTGACTGGGTTCTGTCGCCGTCGGGGCAGTCGCTGGTGAGCGAAGTCGGATATTTCCCGGTGCTGTAGACCACCTAAGACTTTTCACACTTGTCACACGGTTGTCACAAAGCAGGCACCAAAGTTCCACCCTCGCCTGCTTAATTCGGACTGTGCCTATTGAAGGTGGAACCTTGACTGGGGTTAGCGCCGCCAAAGCCCCTGTCTCCTCCGCTGTGAAACCGGCAACGCCCAGCGACGACGCTGGGCCTAAGCGGCCGTTAAACCTGAAACAACCGCCTCGCTGGCACAATGCAGCGGAGGTGATTTTGAAGGTGATGGCGTTCTCCGCCATCGCCGCCGTGGGCCTGATTTTCGTGTTCGTGGCCAAAGAGGCGCTACCGCTTTTTTGGAGCGCCGAGGTCCATGACGAAGTTACGTTTGCGCAGATTTGGACCGCTCAGCTTTGGCCCGGTTACAGCGACCCGGAATACATCTGGCAGCCTGTGTCCGATGTGCCGAAGTTCAGCGTGTGGCCCCTGTTGCTGGGCAGCTTGAAGGTTACGTTTGTGGCCATGATGGTGGGTGTTCCCCTAGCTGTGGGCGCGGCGCTTTATGTGTCTGAGTTTGCCTCTGCCCGCATTCGCGAATTCGTGAAACCCAGCATCGAGATGTTGGCCGCGATTCCTTCGGTGGTGTTGGGTTTCTTCGCGCTCATCGTCATGGCCAGCGTGTTTCAAACTGTTCTGGGCCTTGAATCACGGCTCAACGCTTTGGTTGCCGGCATAGCGCTGGCTTTTGCGGTGATTCCGGTGGTTTTCACAATTTCCGAGGAAGCGTTTCGTGCGGTGCCACGCAGCTACGTGGAGGCGTCCACGGCTTTGGGCGCTGCGCGCTGGCAGACGTTGCTGCGGGTGCTGATTCCGGCCGCTAGCCCGGGCATCGCCGCTGGCGTGGCTTTGGGTTTGGGCCGCGCCGTGGGCGAGACCATGATCGTTTTGATGGCGTCGGGCAACGCAGCGCTGATGACGGGCAGCCTCACAGATTCTGTGCGCACGATCCCGGCCACAATCGCGGCCGAGCTGGCTGAAGTGGTGTTCGGCGGCGGCCACTACACGGTGCTGTTTTTTCTGGGCGCCTTATTGTTTGTGATCACGGGCGCGGTGAATCTGGCGGGCGACCTCATCATCACCCGCATGAAGCGCAAGCTAGGGGTGGCGGCGTGACGCCACCGTTCGCCCGCAGTGGTCGGCACGTGGCCGCCGACGCGTCTTTGAAGGTGGCTTCGGGCCTTGCCGCTTTGCTGATCTTGTCAGTGCTTTCGATCATCGTGATCGATGTGGTGGTGCATGGCTGGCCCAAACTGTCGTTGGGTTTTTTGTTTGAGCAGCCCCGCGAGGGCATGACAGAAGGAGGCATCTTTCCCGCCCTGATCGGCACCGTGGCCTTGGTGATGCTAATGACCGTGGCGGTTTTGCCTGTGGGGGTTGCCACCGCGATTTACCTGCACGAATACGCACCCGCCAAATCGTTGCTGACCCGGGCCACGCGCGTGGCCGTGAACAACCTGGCCGGTGTGCCGTCCATTGTGTTCGGCTTGTTTGGGCTGGGCTTCTTCGTGCAATTCATCGGCCCCACCGTTGATGATGTTCTATTCGATGGCGAGCGCGTGTATGGCCAGCCTGCGTTGCTGTGGGCCGCTTTGACCATGGCGGTGCTCACCTTGCCGGTGGTTATAGTTGCCACGGAAGAGGCCCTGCGCGCGATCCCCCGCGACTTGCGGGAAGCCTCATTGGCGCTGGGAGCCACCAAGTTTCAGACCATCTTCCGGGTGGTGGTGCCCCAGGCGGCACCCGGCATCTTGACCGGCACCATCTTGGCCATTAGCCGCGGGGCGGGCGAGGTGGCCCCAATCATGTTCACTGGCGTGGCGTATTTTCTTCCCACCTTGCCCGATAACTTGTCGTCGCAATTCATGCACCTTGGCAACCACGTTTACACGCTGGCCACGCAATCGCCCAACGTCGACGCGACCAAGCCGTTGCTCTATGCAACCGTGGCTGTGCTGTTGGCGCTGACGTTTGCGTTGAATTTGGCCGCCGTGGTTGTGAGGTCACGCATGCGGCGACGAATCGCGGGCGCGCACTAGCCGTCGGTGTTGTAAAGTTCGCCCGTTGCCATGAGTTCCGAAGAAACGCCTTTGCCCAAGATGACTGTCAGTGGCCTCTCCGTATTCTATGGAGCAACAAGGGCCGTTGGGCCCATCTCTTTGGATCTTCCCGAAAAGCACGTCACGTCGTTGATTGGCCCTTCGGGCTGCGGCAAATCCACGTTTTTGCGTTCACTCAATCGCATGAACGAATTGATTCCCAGCTGCCGGGTGGAGGGCGACGTTCGCTTAGATGGCGACGCGATCTACGGCGCAGGCATTGATCCAGTGTCCGTGCGCCGCCGCATTGGCATGGTCTTTCAGCGCTCAAACCCATTTCCGAAATCGATTTTTGAGAACGTGGCCTACGGCTTGCGCATTGGCGGCATCAAAGACAACGGCGAGATCGCCGGGCGGGTGGAACGGGCGCTGCAACAAGGCGCGCTTTGGGAGGAAGTTAAAGATCGTTTGCAGGACAGCGCCTTGGGGCTTTCCGGTGGGCAGCAGCAACGCTTGTGCATCGCCCGCGCGTTGGCGGTCGAGCCCGAAGTGTTGTTGATGGACGAGCCTGCATCGGCACTAGATCCAATTGCAACGGCGCACATCGAAGAGCTAATTCACGAGCTGGCCAATGACTACACGGTTGTGATCGTAACCCACAACATGCAGCAAGCGGCGCGTGTGTCCGATTACTGTGCGTTTTTCTATATGGGCGATCTGATCGAGTTCGACAAAACCGAGATCCTGTTCACCAAGCCCAACCAGCAGCGCACCGAAGATTACATCACCGGGCGCTTCGGTTAGCCGCGCACTTCAGGGCGCAAACGCGGATTGTACCTGCCGTGCGGCCGCCAGGGGATCGGCGGCGTGCGAGACGGCTGAAATTACCGCCACCGCCGCAACCCCTGTGCCGGCCACCGCGGCGATGGTTTCAAGCGTAATGCCACCAATGGCCACCACCGGCAAGGGCACGGTGGAAACCACCTGCGCCAAGGAGGCCAAGCCTACAGTGGGATCTGGGTTGGCTTTGCTTGTTGTGGCAAACACGGGCCCAAACCCGATGTAATGCGCCCCGTGCGCCGCCGCATCTCGAGCTTGCGCCACATTGTGCGTGGAAATGCCCACCTGCGTAGTACGCCCGCGCAACACGTGCAAAGCCGCGGCAAGCGGAAGGTCGTCCTGGCCCAAATGCACAGCGTCCGCCCCCACCGCCAGCGCCACGTCCAGGCGGTCATTTACGCAAAACGGCACGCCATGCTGGCGGCACAACGGCAATAGCTGGGTCGACCATGCCAACAATTGTGCGGGTGAGGCGGTTTTGGCGCGCAACTGCAACATGCAAGGACGTGCGGGCAACACGGCTTCGGCTTGGTGACTGACCCACGCCGACAATGCGGTCGCGCCCAAAGTCAGGCTTGAGGGGGGAACATCCACGATGGCGTAGAAACCGCGCAACATGGGCGTACACTACCTTAGCGATCCCCGCGCGGCAGCGCCTAAGCTTCGGGAGAGCGACAGATTCGTAGAAACAAAAGCAGGTTCGCTATGCCCACGCCGTTTCGCCTCCACACCCCCATGGCCCCCCGAGGTGACCAGCCGCGTGCCATTGAAGAGTTGCTGGCGGGCATCAAGCGCGGCGACGACGCCCAGGTGCTTTTGGGCATCACAGGCAGCGGAAAAACCTTCACCATGGCCAACGTGGTGGCACAGGTGCAGCGCCCCACGCTGGTAATCGCGCACAACAAAACCTTGGCGCATCAGCTGTATCTAGAATTTCGCAATTTGTTCCCCGACAACGCCGTCCACTACTTCGTTAGCTACTACGACTACTATCAACCGGAGGCCTACGTACCGTCCACCGACACTTACATCGAAAAAGATTCGATGATCAACGAAGAGATTGATCGCATGCGCCACGCGGCCACCTACGGTCTGCTTACACGTCGGGACAGTTTGATTGTGGCTTCGGTGTCATGCATTTACGGCATTGGCGCAGCGGAAGCGTATTTGGGCATGAAGGTAGACCTGGAAACCGGCGTTGAAGTGCGGCGGGACGCGGTTTTGCGGCGCCTGGTCGAAATTCAATACGATCGCAATGACATCGATTTTTCCCGCGGTACGTTCCGCGTGCGTGGTGATGTGGTTGAAATCTTCCCGGCCTACGAACGCGAAAAGGCCATTCGCATCGAATGGTGGGGAGATGAAATCGAATCCATTTCGGAGGTCGATCCGCTGCGTGGCAAGGTGTTGCGCAAGCTGGATGAAGTTTCGATTTTTCCTGGCTCACACTATGTGACACCTTCGGATCAGTTGACGCGCGCGATGCGTGGGATCAAGGAAGAGTTGCGTGAGCGCTTAGGCGATCTCAAACACCAGAACAAGCTGGTTGAAGCGCAGCGGCTTGAGCAACGCACCATGTACGATCTGGAAATGCTTGAGCAGATGGGCCGCTGCAAAGGCATTGAAAACTACACGCGTCATCTTTCAGGGCGCGAACCCGGCGAGCCGCCTCCCACACTCATCGACTATTGTCCAAAAGACTTGTTGATGATTGTGGATGAATCGCATCAAACGATTCCTCAGATCGGCGCCATGTACAAGGGCGATAGGGCACGCAAGGAAACCTTGGTTGAGTTCGGCTTTCGTTTGCCCTCCGCCATGGACAACCGGCCGCTGAAATTTGAAGAGTGGCGAGAGCGGGCGAGGCAAGTGGTGTATGTGTCGGCGACGCCGGGTAACTATGAACTTGATCAAGCGCAAGGCGTGGTGGTGGAACAGATCATCCGCCCCACCGGTTTGCTTGACCCCGTGATCGAAGTGCGCCCTGTGGACACCCAAGTTGATGATCTGGTGGGCGAGATCCGCGCGCGATTGCAGATGAAAGACCGCGTGCTGGTGACCACCCTCACCAAACGCATGGCCGAAGACCTTACCGAGTACTTGGCGGAATTGGGCATTCGAGTGCGCTATTTGCATTCCGACATCGACACGCTCGAACGCATTGAGATTCTACGCGATCTTCGTTTGGGGGAATTTGACGTGCTGGTGGGCATCAACTTGTTACGCGAAGGCTTGGATTTGCCCGAGGTGTCTTTGGTGGCCATTCTCGACGCCGACAAAGAAGGGTTTCTGCGCTCCGAGCGCTCGTTGATCCAAACGATTGGGCGCGCGGCCCGCAACGAGCACGGCAAAGTCATCATGTACGCCGACCGCCACACCGATTCGATGAAGAAGGCGCTCGACGTCACGCAGCGGCGGCGGCAAGTGCAAGAGGCTTACAACACCCAGCACGGCATCACGCCCACAACGATCAAAAAGGCCATCGAGGAATTGTCTGGCACCGCCATGGATGATTCGTTCGATTCAAGCAAAGCGGCGTTGGGTCGCGGCAAAGGCAAGGACAAAGGAAAAAACAAGTCTGCCGAGAACATCCCCATGTCAGAAATTCCCAAGGCTTTGGAACGACTTCGAAAGGAGATGTTTCGCTTGGCCGAAGATCTGGAGTTCGAGAAGGCCGCCAGCGTGCGCGACCAGATCAACGTTTTGCAAGATCGCTTGGTGGCGGTCTCTTAAACTCGGTCGCCTACGCGCCGATATCCCAAGCGCCATATTCTTGTCTCTTCGCGCTCACACTGCCGTTCCCGGCGCGAGCGCGCAGCGAACAGGCTGTGTTTCATAAACGTCCACGGAGCCACCAGATTGACAAGCTGATCGTGCATCTCCATCGCCTGCATCGCATCCAGCGCCAAATCAAAAATGTCGGTGTTGACGAAGATCTCACCCGTTGGTGTCAAAGCCTGCAACATGTGATCAACCAAAGCGGGTTCGATGACGCGCCGTTTTTGTTGCCAGCGCTTAAACCAAGGATCAGGAAAGTTCACAAAAAACCGCGAGACCGACCGCTTGGGAAACAACCGCGGCAGATCCACAGAAATGTTGGCAAACACACTTACCACCCGGTCCCCAACGCCACGCGCACGTGCTTCGTTGTTCGCCTTGCGAATGATTTCCTGCCGAATCTCCAGGCCCACATAGTGGCCTGCTGGCGATTCCACCGCCCGATCCATTAGGAAGTGGGCTTCGGCCGAACCCAACTCGACTTCCACCGGCACATCCGGGGCCAGGGTCAGATCTGGCAGATCAATGCACAGAAGGTTCGATCGAAGCGGGTTGACGTGCTGACGTACGCGGCGCGATGACATAAAAGCTGGGGGATTGTGGCAGATGCACGCCCATTGCCGAGAGCAAATGCTTGCCTATCGCGAGCGACCGCAGCCGCCCTCACTTGCCGCCCTCACTTGCCTTCTTCGTTGGCCAGCTCGATCTCCCAGCCATCGGACAAATAGTAGCCGTCGTCTTCGTGGTAGCTCTGCTTGAGGCTGGGACTAGGCGCGTGCTTGGCTTGTTCAGCCAGTTTCTCCATGGATGAGACCAAGGCCGTGTCCGCCTCTAGTTTGGTGCGCAACTGTGCCGCGCGCTCGGCCAACGCCTCCAGCTTGCTCCTGGAACTTCTGAGCTTCTCTTCGAGATCTAAAAGCCTCTCAGTCATACAACAGCCCCTATCCAATACGCCCTTTGGCGAGCACGAGCGTATCACAACTGCGGGGGGACACCAGAGGGCCGAATCGGGCGCGTTTCGGCACCTACCCGCAGACCGGTGTTTAGCGGGCGGCTTTTGCGACTTTGGAGGGTGGGTTGGCGGGTGGGTTGCTGCGCTTCTCCAGGCGATTGATGATCATCTGGTGCACAATCCCCAAAAGATAGTTGGTGAGCACGTACAGAGCCAAGCCCGAGGGCAAGAACACCTGAAAGAAGGTGAACATGACGGGCATCATCACCGACATGATCTTCTGTTGTTGCGGGTCGGTTCCCGCTGGCGTCATGCGCATCTGCACAAACATCGTCACGCCCATGACCAAAGGCAGCAGGTAGTAGGGGTCAGGAGCCGAAAGATCGTGGATGTAGCCAACGAAATTGGCACGATAAAGTTCAACTGAGTAGCTGAGCGTGGAATAAAGCGCGATCCAGATTGGCATTTGGATCAGTGACGGCACACACCCACCCAAAACGTTAACACCCTGAGACTTGTAAAGCGCCATGGTCTCGCGCCCTAGCCGCTCGCGGTCGTTGCCGAGCTTCTCTTTCAATTCGGCCACCTTGGGAGCCAATCGCGCCATGCGCTTGCCCGACAGCAACGCCTTGTGTGCCGGATAAAAAGTGACCAGTTTCACCAGCAACGTTAACAAGATGATGGCTAGGCCCCAATTGCCCGTCAGGCGGAAAAACGCCCTCAAGGTCAACATCATGGGGCGGGAGATGAAGGCAAACGTCACGTTGACGCTGGCGTCCAGCTCAACGTCCGCATTGGTGAGCGCACCTTTGGGCGGCGCGCCGCCCACAACCGGCGACGCCGACACTTCGGCCAACTGCTGCCGGTATTTGGGTCCCGTATAAAGCGCAAACGGGTAGGTGATCTCGCCGCCCGACTTGAGCGACTCTTCGGCCAAAGTCAAAACCACTTCGCCGTCGTCTTCATTGCTGGCGGTCTGACGGCAGAGGCGACGGGTTTGCATGTCCTGGAGCGGGGCAACCGCCGCCACGGTGAAAAACCGCTCGTCTGCGGCAACCCAGCGGATCACGCCTTCCAAGTCGCGAGCCTCTTTGACCAGGTCGGGAACCGAGTTGCGCTTGATGCTGCCATCAACCTCGCACACCATCTCTTCCACGCTGGCGATGGCGTAGCTAAACAGCCCGCCACCTTTTTTCGACGGCTCCTGGTAGCCAGGAATGTGAATCGATAACCTATGTTTTTGGGCGGTTTGCGATTCGTTCTTCACGGTCACTTGCAAACTCAGCCGGTAACTTTGCGGCAACGTCGCAAAGGTTTTTCGAATCGTCGCGCCCGCAGCCGTTGCCTCAAAAATCACGCGGCTGTCACTGTGCTCCACCACCCGCCAAGCCGCGTCTGCCGGCAGGTCGAAGCCGGTGTTTGCGAAACCAATCCTAAACGGTGCGGTGTCGGCGGATCGGGCGCGCAAGATCTCAAGCGGTGCGCCGGCAGGGCGATCGTCGCCCTTGCGCCCTTTGAATTTGTCTTTGACGAGGTAAACCGCTTTGAGCGACGCCCCCCAAGTGCTGAACACGAAGCGCGCGTCCTCGGTTTGCAGATCAACCGTTTGCTCAGCCCCTCGACCGCCCTCTGCGGCCGCAGCTTGTGCAGAGGCCGGTTTCGGCTGCGCTGCCGATGGCTGGGCCGGATCGGCTTTTTGTTCCTGAGTTTGCGACGCCGGGCTGGGCACTTGTGGCTTGGGCAAGAAAAACCGATCCCAAACGACCAGGATGCCAATGCACAAAATGACGGCGATGATGAGATTCCGACGGTTTTCCATAACAACCTACCTAAGGACCTTCCCCGGCTTGGACCTTGCGGGGGGCACAGGGTCGAACCCCCCAGGGGCAAGTGGATGACAACGACTGAGGCGCCGCAGGGCATACCACAAACCCAGGACGGCTCCATGGGTTTGAAGGCTTTGACGGGCGTACGCGGAGCATGAAGGGTGAAACCGACAGGCTGGCCCCAGCAGCGGCGACAGCGTCCACTGATAGATCCGTAGCAGTGCCAGCAGCGGCCAGATGGCAAGCCGAGAGGCCAATGGACGCACGGCCAGATTCTCGTGGCTAGCGGGCGCTGGCTTTGGATTCATCGCCGCCCCAGTCGTTCCAACAACCAGGCCAGCTCACGGGCCGTCTCCTCATAAGAAGACCCGGCCGCTGAGGGCCGCGCGATGACCACCACCGCAAAGCCGCGGCGTTCGCGATCCACGCGCCGGCGAAAGCCCTCGCGAATCCAGCGCTTGATGCGGTTGCGTACCACCGCGTTGCCAACTTTGCGGCTGACGGTCACGCCCAGTCGCCAGATCTCGGGGTCACGGCCGGCTTGCGAACGCAGGACCGTATAATGTCGCCCCGACGCTTTCTTCGCGCTTGCCTGGATGGCCAGATATTCTGCGCGTTTGCGAAGCCGCATTTGACGAGGCAAACACTGGCGTCCCAACGGTTGGCCCGGGGTTCCAGCTGCCTCAGCCATGATTTTCCCAAACGCGGTACGGGCGTAGCCCTACCAGCCCGGATCTTTACTTCTTGGGAACGCTCACCACAAGATTCTTGCGACCACGGCGACGTCGGCGGCGCAAAACCTCGCGGCCTGCCTTGGTCTTCATGCGTTTACGAAAGCCGTGCGTGCGCTTGCGGCTGACTCGAGAGGGTTGATAGGTCCTTTTCACGTTGATCCTCCGGCTTCCGTACCGTAGTGGGAGCGAAGGATTAGCACCGCACTTCTAGAGTGTCAATTCGCGAAAGCAGGTTTGTCCACAGGGTCGCCTGCGAGAGAAACCTCGCGTGCCCCAGCCTCCCGCTAGACCCCTCGATGGGAACAAAAGGAAACAGGAGTCGTGGCAATTTGGAAACAAGCGTTTCGAACACTCAACGCTTTTGTAGGCGCGTTCGTCGCAAAAACCGCGGGTTTTTTAGCGTGTCGGCGCATTTCATTGCGTTTTTGCGAGGGTGACAGCTTTGTGACGGTTTCGCGGCCACAAGAGCAGCGAAAAACGCGGTTTGTGCCGCGGTAGATCGCGGCAGAGCCCATGAGATGGGCGTTTGCGGAGCGCATGCGCGTTTTTCATCTAAAAACAGGGGCGCTCGGAGAGCGTAACCCGCGACATGGTGAAATCCACAAGTCATTTCAGAGGGTTACGTAGAAAATGCGCGACCAAGACTCAGTCAAGATGCAGTTTGAGGAATCTTTCGATGTCAAAAAACTGCCATGATCTTCAGGACCTTCCACCTTCGT
>JBBSJE010000067.1:0-28814 GCA_038257535.1 Polyangia bacterium | reverse complement strand
GCCGCTTGCCAACGTGGCCAGCCGCATGGCGCCCGGCTATTTGCGTGATTTTCTGGCCAACCCGCAAACGGCACGACCGGGAACCGTGATGCCCAACGTGCTGGCGCAGCTTCCCTCGCCTCAGCGCGCGACAGCCGCCGAGGAATTAACGCACTATCTTCTTTCGCTTGCGCCTGCAGCGCCCGCAGAGCGCGAATGGGGCGATTTGCAAGCGCGTGACGAGGGACGGGCGTTGTTTGCTTCGTTGGGGTGTGTGGCCTGTCATGGCCCGCAAGACGAAGACATGAAGTCAATGTCGTCATTCGTACCGCTGTCGCATCTACCGCAAAAATCAAGGTTAGCGTCGCTGAAGCAATTCCTTGCCGATCCGCAAGCTGTGCGGCCAGGGTCGCGCATGCCAAACTTCCGGCTTCTCGAAGATGAGCAACATGCTTTGGCCATGTACTTGCTTCGGCAGCGCTTGCCAAGCGCAGAAAAGGCCTCCAACGCGCTTTACCAGCCCGGGGTTCGCTACGAGTACTTTGAAGGCAATGTGCGAGAAGGACCTCCTGAATGGGCGCAGATGCGGTTTGTTCGCCGAGGCACCACGGATCGCCTTGAGCTGCCTTCAGACATTCGAAACACCAAGCTGGCTTTGCGCTACACGGCGCTCATCAATGTCCCGGTTGATGGTGCTTACACTTTCTTCACGGACTCAAATGATGGTTCCGAATTGTGGATCGATCGTCGGCTGGTGGTGAACAACCATGGCTTTCACGGCAGCTTTGAGGCGGCTGGCACCGTTACCCTAACCGCGGGCATACACAGTTTGCAGGTGGCGTTCTGGCAGGATGAAGGTGGCAAATCTTTGAAAGTGATGTGGCATCCCCCGGGCGGCAAGAAGGTCGCGATTCCGCCAGAGGTTCTGCTGCTTCCTGGCAGCGTGGCTATGCGTCCGCTTGCGGATGAACGATTCGAATTGGATCCGGCGAAGGCTGAGCGTGGAAAACAACGCTTTGCCCAGATTGGTTGCGCAAGTTGCCATCCTTCGCCAACAGCTTCGGTGCCGCGGCTGCGTCCGGTTTCGCTTGCGCGCTTACAGGCGGGTTGTTTGTCCGACGTTCAGGCCGCCGGCGTTCCTGATTACGGTTTGGTCGCCCCACAGAAGCAAGCCATCGCTGCGGCGCTCAAGCAGGCGCCGCCCAGGAGTGCGCAAGCGCAATCGATGCTGCTGTTGGCTTCGCACAACTGTCTGGCTTGTCATGAACGCCAGGGGCGAGGTGGTCCCTCCGGTGAGCTGAATCCCTTGTTTACGCAAAGTGTGGAGGTGGACCTGGGCGATGAAGGTCGGTTGCCGCCCAGTTTGACAGGCGTCGGCGCGAAATTGCGACCTCAGGCCATGTTGCGCATCGTGGGTCGAGGAGAATTGCATGTGCGACCCTACATGGCGGCGCGTATGCCTTCGTTTCCATTGGAGGTGGCCGCGGCGCTCAGCAAGGTTTTGGCGTCTGCGGATGGCGCCAGGATGACCAAGCCCCCCAAACCAAATTCGAGAACCTTCGAGGATGGGCGTCGCTTGCTGGGTACGTCGAACGAATTTGAACGCACCGGCTTTGGCTGCATCAATTGCCACAACGTGGCTGGCAGGCCCGCCACCGGTTCGCCGGGCCCCGATTTGGAACTGGCGCCCGTTCGCTTGAATTATGCGTGGTTTGACCAATGGTTGGCGCAGCCTCAAAACCTGCGCAGCAACACCCGCATGCCCGCGTTTTGGGGTGATGAACCTTTGTTTGCAAACGTGGCGGGCGGCTCGGGCAAACACCAGCGTGCGGCGATCTGGGCTTATCTGTCACGCGGGGCAACGCCCTTGCCCGAAGGGCTCGTGGTGCAAGCGAAAGAATCCGAACTGGTTGTGGCCTCGGAACCCATTGTGTACCGCACGTTTATGAAAGATGTGGGGCCCCGTGCCATTGTTGTGGGCAATCCACAAAGTGTGCACGTGGCGTTTGACGCCAACGTCGTGCGCATGGCCAAAGCCTGGCGCGGCCGCTTCTGGGATCCTTCCGGCACATGGACGGGCCGCTCAGGGATCTTCAACGAGCCGCTGGGTGACCACGTTCTGGATATGCCCCCCGGTCCTGCCTTCGCCATCTTGCCCAACGCTGATTCGCCCTGGCCCAAGGCAACCCTGGACAGCCGCAACCTGGGCGGTCGCTTTTTGGGCTATGAGTTGGATGACCAAAGGCGCCCCGTGTTTCGCTATCAGTTAGGGGACACGCAAATCTCGGAAGTGGCGCGTCCCAAGCGAACGAACCAAGGTTTCGGCTTGGTTCGTTCGTTCACAGTGTCCAATCCGAAGCCGGGGTTGATGTTGCAAGCGGCGTTCGCAAAACGCATTGAGAAGCGATCCGAGGAGAGGTTTGTCATCGACGATCGCGTTGACCTTCGTCTTTCACAAATACTGCAGAAGCACACCTTCATAAGATCGCAGGGCGATTGGCAACAGCTGCTTGTGCGGGTGCCCCAAACCGCAACCGCTTTTGATGTGGAGGTGCGCTGGTGATGAGAAGCCACAAGCTTGCCTACTTCTTGGTGACCATGCTGGTTTCGTCGGCGGTTTGGGCGCAAGCCGAGGACGACCACTACCAAATTGTCACCTTTGACCCTGGCGGAAAAGATCTGGAAGTTTCAGGTCTAACCACGCTCAAGAATGGCGAGGTGTTGTTGGCCACGCGGGGCGGGGAAGTGCTCCGTGTGCAGGGCGCGTATGGCGATCCCGGCAAGGCCAGTTTTCAACCGTATGCGTTTGGGCTTTCTACGCCTTTGGGTTTGCTGGAGCGCGACGACGGCATCTACGTGGTGCAACGCGGAGAGCTTACGCGCATGCAGGACTTGGACGGCGACGGTCGTGCGGATCGATTTGACACCATTTCGGACCAATGGGAGCTGGGCGGCAACTATCACGAGTACGCGTTTGGCCCGCGGGAAGACAAAGATGGGAAGCTTTGGATCACACTCAACAAGCCGTTTGGCGACCAGCCGTACGGGGATGTGCCCTGGCGGGGTTGGGCCCTGCGCATTGATCCCAAAACCGGGCACACCGAACCTTTGGCTGTGGGCTTGCGCAGCCCTTCCGGCATAGAAAGCAGCCCACAGGGTGAGATCTTCTACACCGACAATCAAGGCGAGTGGTGCAACGCCTCGAAACTGTCAGTGATTGAGCCGGGTGACTTTCACGGCCACCCGTTTGGGCTCAATTCCGTGCAGCTGCCTGGATCCCCGCTAAAGGTGCCGCTCCCCACCGCCAGCTTGGAAGGCATCTTCATGAAAGACCTTCACAAAACGGTTCCCAACTTCAAATTGCCGGCGGTGTGGTTCCCCTACGACAAGATGGGCAAAAGCCCCACGGGGTTTCGCTGGGACACAACAGGGGGCAAGTTCGGTCCGTTTGCAGGCCAGGTTTTTGTGGGCGACCAGCATCATGCGTGGATCATGCGGGTGTCGCTCGAAAAAGTGCGGGGGCGCTGGCAAGGCGCTGCGTATCGGTTCCGTCAGGGCTTTCAAAGCGGCATTGTCCGCTTGGCCTTTGGTCAAGATGGATCGCTGTTCGTGGGCATGACCAACGCCGGCTGGGGCAGCAAAGGAATTAGTCCGTTTGGCTTGCAGCGCGTGGTGTATCGCGGTTCGGTGCCCTTCGAGATCAAAGAAATGCGTGCGATCCGCGGTGGCTTCGAGCTCGAATTTACGGCGCCGATCGATCCCAAAACCGTGCAGGCTGTGGGGGCACTCACGATGTCAAGCTACACCTACCGTCTGAGCAAAGCCTACGGTGGGCCCGAGGAGGATCTGCGCAAGCTCAACGTGTCGGCGATTGAAGTGGCAAAGGACCGCCGCAGCCTGCGGCTTGTGGTTGATCCTTTGCGCGCGGGATACGTGCATGAGCTGGTCGCCGCGGGCATCCGTTCCGCCGAGGGCAAACCATTGCTGCATCCCGAAGCCTATTACACTCTCATCAACTTGCCGTAGAAGCCATTGCCCGTTCGGCGGCGGCTTCGGCGCGGGGATCGATTCTCCCTGGGCGCGCCTTGGCCCACTTGAGGGCAGGCCAAGACGCATTCGATGAGAAAAGGCCTATTCGTTTTTTGCCTCGGCCTTGAGCACCTGGACTTGACGCTCGTGGAAGTTGGCAATGCGATCGGCGTCCTTGGCCAGCGTCTCGTCGTGTTTGGCCATGGCTTCAAGGTCGGCCGCCACCTTTTTGTGTGCGGGTGAATTGAGCTTGCGGCCTTTCATGTTTGTGACGTTGCGGTAGCCCTCCGCGGATTTGCGGTTTTCCGCAGCTTCCTCGCGGTAGGTCTTGGCCTTGTCACGGTAAACGCGCGCCTTGGCTTCATGCTCCTCTGCCGTTGCGGCAACCAAATCGTCAGCTTGGGCCACAGAGCCAACGTAGGTGGGAACAGTTAAGAAACCCATGACAGTTGCTCCGACCAACAAGCGGCGGACCTTGCTCTTTATGTTCATCTTGGCGCTCTCCCCTTTTGTGGTTACCTGCACACAACCGACGCGTTGCTGGCGCAATGCCAACACAATCGTTTGTATCCAGGACGTAGGTCAGCACGAAGGGCAGACTGCGTCCAGTCTTAAACGGCTCTTCTTTGTAACACAATGTTGCGAATAGATTTCTAAAATAACTCAATGTATCGGCGCCTGACTTGCCGACGCAGGCGCCGCACGGGTATGGGATGCCGCTTGCTCTGGATCTTTAGCCAGCGCAAGCTGGGGCCCATGTGCGGGCTGTTGCCGCTGCACGTCGGCCAATGTGCATTTTTGGGGGTATTTATGGTTCGTGTTCGTCTTGTTGGTGAAGCCGTTCTGGCTCTGGTTTTGGTCCTCGGGACACAAGCCTGTGGTCCGCGTGTGAAACCGGGGCTCAACGCGTCCATCACAGTCGAAGGCAACGATCGGCCTGGCGAACGCGCGCGTCGCATTGTGGTCACATTCGATCGACCTATGATCGCGGACAAGCGGCTTGGCCAACCGCCAGAAGGCGCGCCCGTCCAGATTGAGCCTGCGGTTGCGGGCGGGTTTCGTTGGCGGGAAAATCGTGTGTTGGTGTTCGAGCCCGCAGCCCCCTTGGCGCGAGCAACCAGATACACAGTGACAGTTGCCAAAGGCACGGTCGCGCCCGATGGGTTCGGCCTGCAAAAGCCAGTGACACACGCGTTTGATACCGAACGTTTGAGTCTCAGCACGTCGTTAATCTCAGATGCAGGCCTGCCGTCGGCCGAGCGTTGGGCTGTGCCGGAACAGCGTGTGCGTTTGCAGTTCAACCTGCAGGTCTTGCCCGCGGCGATCAAGCGCCACTGTGCCTACGCGGCAGGTGACAAGAAAGTCGCCGTTGATTTGGGGGCAACGGAAGCCGCGGATGTTTTTGAGGTCAAGCCCACGCAGCCCCTATCGCTTGACACCTCTTGGACCTTTGCTTGTCACGACAGCTTGGCGCCCGTGGAAGGGCCGTTGGGGCTTGCCCCCATCACGATGAGTGTTGAAGCCCCTGCCACCAGCGCCGATGGCCGTGCCCCTCGCGGCGTTTACGCCTTCCATACGTTTGGTCCGCTCAAAGTGGAATCTGTGTCACCCAGTGGGCAAGACGCCGATCCCGACAGCCGTTATGTGAAGGTCACACTGAGCAATCCACCGGTGATTGCCGAAAATCAAGTGCCCTTGTCGCTAACGCCCGCGCCGGAACATATGCGCACCGCCTACGTTTCAGGAACAGAGCTGCTGTTGGCCGTGGGCGGTCTGGAACCACAACAAGTGTATTCCGTGGAGGTGCCGGCTGGCTTAAAAGACGTGTTCGGCCAAAGCCTGTCGGCGGCGTACAAAAACAGCTTTCGAACGGGAAACGTGAAGCCTGGCTTTGATCTTGAGACCGGGAGTTGGTCGGTGGAATCCGCCACCGGCGTTTACCGCGGTTGGGCGCGCAACGTGCCCGAAATCGCGGTGATCGCCGCTGCCATTCCCCCGGAAAAATTGTTCGATCTGCTGCCCAAGCTCAGTTGGTGGGACGACGAGCCGGTGAAGCTTCAGGACTTAAAACTAAAGCCCACGCTTACCAATTTGAAAACCGAAGGGCCTGACAATCGCTGGAACCAAGTGACCTTCGATCCCAAATCCCTGCTGGCCACGGGGTCAACGCCTAGGTTTGTGTATTTGGCGGCCGCAGCGCCTAGCTTGGCAGAGAAGGGCCAGCCTCCCGCTTACAGACAAGTTCTCATCAACATCACCAACTTGGGCGTCACATCGAAACTCGCGGGTGGACAAGGTCAGGTTTGGGTCACGCGGCTGTCAGATGGAAAACCGCAACCCGGGGCCGAAGTGTTGGTTCGCGACCGTTCGGGGAAAGTGAAGTGGCGTGGGCGCACCGACAGCCAAGGTTTGGCCAAAACGCCGGGCTTGCCTGATTTGCTCAAAGAAGAGAAAGACCGCGCGCCTAAGTCCCGCGATGAAGATGAGGAAGGCCATTTCGATGAAGAAGAGGGGGGCTGGGGCACAAGCGGACGCTTGCTGGTGTTTGCCCAGTTGGCCGATGACATCACTTTCGTAGATCCGGAGAAAACCGGCGGCTTTGCCGGTTGGCACTTTTCGGTGCCTGTGGATTCGTCGCAACACAAAGAATCGTTGCGCGGTTTTATGCATACCGATCGAGGTCTCTATCGCCCCGGCGAAACCGTGTCCATGCGGGGCTTGGTTCGCAAAATGGTGCTGGGACGAGGGCTTGTGCCCGTTGCCGGACAAACGGTGGATGTGAAAATCAGCAACCCCAAAGGCGAGCAGGTGATGGCCGAGAAGCTATTGCTCTCGCGCTATGGCAGTTGGCACGCCGAATTCAAGACCAGTGAAGACGCCTTGCTGGGCGACTACCACGTTTCGGCCTCGCTGCCGGAAGGCTCGTTTTCAGGAAGTTTTCAGGTAGAAGAATTTCGCCCCAACACCTTTGAGGTGAAGCTGGATGAGGTGGCTCAGGATGCGTACGCGGGCGACGTACTGAAACTGATGGCTGAGGGCCGCTACTTTTACGGCGCGCCCGTGCGGGGTGGCGACCTCAAATTTGCGGTGCATGGGCGCAGCCGTTGGGTGTCATTTGAGAAATTTTCCGACTTTCAATTCTCCGATGACCTGCGCTTTCGCCACGGTGGCCGGGCTTACGGCGTGGAATCGTTTTGGACCGAAGAAGAAACCCTGTTGAGCGACGACGGAAAAGGCACCGTTAGCATAAACCTTCCGCCGCACAGCTTCAGCGAACCCACCACCTTGATGGTTTCGGCCACCGTACAGGACGAAAGCAACCAAGCCGTCACCGCACACATGACGGTACCCGTGCATCCTGCCCGATTTTACCTGGGCGTGGACACGGGCGGATGGATGGCGCCCGCCAAAGTTGCCAAAACTCTACGCTTCGTGGCCGTGAACGCAAAAGGCGATTCCATCGCCACCAAAGCCAACCTTGTGATCAGCCAGCACAAATGGCGCTGCGCTTTCGAGGCCTGGGGCTACCGAGGCAGTTACCGTTGCGAAGAGGACAAAAAAGACCTCATCACGCAAAGACTTGACCTTACCAAAGACGCGCCCGCCCAGTTCGAGTTCACCCCACCAGAGCCAGGCGAATACTGGGTGCGCCTTGAAGGCCACGATCGATCAAACACGAAGGTGCAAGCGTCGAGCAGTTTGTGGGTGTGGGGCGAAGGCGAAAGCGCGTGGTCGGTTGATGAATCGGGGCGCTTCGACCTTGTGGCCGACAAAGCCAGCTATGTGGCGGGCGATGTGGCGCGGCTGCTGCCCAAAACGTCGTTGGCCGGTGCCACCGCGTTGGTCTCCATTGAGCGCGAAGGTGTCTTGGAAACGCGGTTGCTCACCGATTTGCAAGATGGCCAGGCGATTGAAGTTCCGATCACCGAAAGCTTTACGCCCAACGCGTATGTTTCGGTGTTGCTCTCGCGGGGGCGCACGCAAGCGGGTTCACGCGGCTTGCCCAAGCTCACCATGGGCTTGGTCAACCTTCCTGTAGCGTACAACGACCGTAGCCTCAACGTTTCGGTGAACACCGACAAAGCAACCTACCGTCCCGGCGAAACGGTGACGGCGACGATCAAAGTGGGCGATGCGCAGGGCAAGCCTGTGCGCGCTGAGGTGGCGCTGTCAGCGGCGGACGAAGGCGTGTTGTCGCTGATCAATTTCGCCACCCCCGATCCGCTGTCGCGGTTTTACGCCCCGTGGGGGTTGGGCGTGATGACAGCCACGCAGCTTGAGCGTTTGGCCCAGGTTCCTGAGCCCGATCAGGATCGCTACGTGACGGGCGGCGATTCCGCAGGCGCCCCTGGCACCTTCCGGGCGCGGTTTCGTGCCACAGCGTATTGGCATCCGGGGCTTGAAACCGACGAGCACGGGCAAGCCCAGGTGTCGTTTGTGGCGCCTGACAACCTAACGGCGTTTCGCTTGATGGCGGTGGCGGCCGACACGGGCGACAGGTTTGGCCACGCCGATCGCCGCTTCGCCGTGAACAAGCCGTTGCAGCTGTTGTCGGCACTGCCGCGCTTTGCCTCGGTGGGCGATGCGTTCGATGCAGCGGTGGTGGTGACGAACGAAACGGCGCAGGCCGGTGACGTGACGGTGAAGCTGCTGGCCGAAGGCTTGAATGTGCTGGGACCAAAAGAACAAACCGTGCCGCTGCCCGCCCAGGGACGCGTGCGCGTGGCATTTGCCGTGGCTGTAAAATCTCCGGGCAACGCGCGTTTGCGTTTTGCGGCGAAGATGGGCGGCGAACAAGATGGGCTTGAGCAAAGCTTTCCGCTGCATTACCCCACGCCCCCGGAAGCGGCGCTTGTGTCTGCAGGCAACGCCAGCAAAGAAACCCGACTAGCTGTGAATTTGCCCGAAGGCACCGTGCCGGGATCGGCGATTTTGGATGTCTCACTAGATCCCGATGGTTTGGCGGGCATTGAAGAGAGTTTGCGGGACTTGGTTCAGTATCCCTACGGCTGTTTGGAGCAAACCACCTCGCGCCTGATCCCACTTGTGGCTGTGGAAGAGCTGGCCCGTAGCTTGGGCCTGCCCGAATTGGAAGGGCCGAACCTGCAACGCTACATTCGCATCGCCATCGAAAAGATTGGCCGCCACCAAACCCACGACGGCGGTTTTAGCCTATGGCAAGGCGGCGAAGCCGAGCCTTACCTCACCGCGTTTGCGCTGTGGGGTTTGAAGCTGTCGCAGGAAGCCGGGCACCCTGTCGATGCCACACGTGTGGCTGACGGCCTCGCGTACTTGAAACGCTCCTTCGACAACCCCACGCCCCACCAGCCCGGCATTCACGACGAGCTTGGCGAATTGGGATCACGCGCGTTCGCGCTTTATGTGTTGGATCTTTACAAGCAAGGGCAAGCGGGACACGCGGCCAACCTCTACGAAAAGCGCAACGAGCTTCCCTATTACGGTTTGGCGTTTTTGGCGCGCGCGCTTGCGGGCAGCGTGGGCGTGAAGAACGAACAAGTGACCGACCTGGTGGCACAGTTGCAGGCTTTGGTGCCCGCGGGCACGGAGACCCCCTTGATTCAAGAGCGAAAACCGTTGCCTTGGTACATGAGCAGCCACGCGCGCACCACCGCCATCGTGGCGGACGCGTTGTTGGCGCTGAACCCTCAAGACCAAAAGGTTCCTGCGTTGGTGCAAGGGTTGCTCAAAGAGCGTCGCGGTGGCACGTGGCGAAGCACCCAAGAGAATCTTTACGCGCTGGTGGCGTTGACCAACTACGCAAAGTCGAACGCAGGCAAGGGCGCACATGTGATTGTTCGTTTGGGCGACAAAGAGCTGCTCAGCGCCACCCTGGCAAAAACCGGTGCGGGCCGTTTGCAACGCGTGTCGGTGCCGCTTGAGGGATCGGGGCCCGTGCCGGCCCTGGTGCTGATGCCGAGGGAAGGGCAGGTGTTTTATCAAGCGCGTTTGCGCTACCGCCGAGACAGCCAACACCAAGACAGCGTGCAGAGCGGTTTTACGCTTGAGCGCAGCTACTTGGATCCCACATCGGGGGCCCTGTTGTCGCGAATCACCGCGGGCGAAATGGTGCGCGTGCGGCTAACCTTCACAACGCCTGAGGCCCGTCGCTACGTGGCCTTGACCGACTGGCTGCCCGCCGGCCTTGAGGTCATCAACGCGCGCTTTTCCACCTCGGCCGACGCAAAGGAAGATCCCGATGCTTGGCGGGATCGGTTGTGGTCGGGCTACCGCGAGTTGCGTGACGAACGAGTGTCCACGTTTAGCGATTGGGTGTACCGAGAAGGCCGCTTCAACGTTGAGTATTTGGCGCGCGCAACCACCGTGGGCACCTTCGTGGTGCCTTCGGCCACGGTGGAAGAAATGTATGAACCTGAAGTGCGGGGCAGGGTGGCCTTGGGGCAGCTGCGCATCGTCAACAAGGGCCCCGCAACCAAATGAAGGCACTCCTGCGGCCGTGGCCGGGACGCATGCGGTTGGCCACGGTCACGCTTGTTGCGATGCTGATGGGCGCCACGCTGATGGTCAGCTGGCAGCTTTCCTCTCGGTTGTGGCCATACCCCGCGCAGACTTTACAAGCGGCCAACACGTCGTCGCTTACCATCGTGGATCGGCGTGGACATCTGCTGTGGCAAGCGGCACGCGCGCAAGGGGGGCGCGAAACGTGGACGCCGCTGGCGCAGATTTCGGTGCATATGCGCAACGCCACATTGGCGGCTGAAGATCACCGGTTCTTTGAGCACGCTGGGGTCGACGGCTGGGGGATTTTGCGTGCGGCGTGGTTGAACCTGCGCCAAGCGCGCATCGGCTTCGGCGGATCCACACTCACCATGCAGTTGGCGCGCCTGCTGCGGCCCGAGCTCGCCCGCAGATCGCTGGTGGCGAAAGCCCAGCAAGCTTTCGACGCCACCCGCATCGAACAACGCCTCAACAAATCCCTAGTGCTTGAGCAGTATCTCAATCGTGCCTACTACGGGCATGGGGTCTGGGGGGTAGAGGCGGCGGCGCGCCACCACTTCGACAAGAACGCCGCCGATCTGTCGCCTGGGGAGGCCGCGCTGTTGGCGGTGCTGCCGCGCGGGCCTCGGCTTTACGATCCTGATCGCAATATGGCCGGATTGCTGGCGCGGCAGCGCTACGTGCTTGACCGCATGCAAGCGCTGGGTTGGTTACATGCGCGCAGCCACGCGTTGGCCACCGCCATGCCCATCCGCTTGGCCCAGCGCCGCCCCGTCTACAGGGCGCCGCATTTTGTAGACATGGTGCGCGCGCGCTTGCCCGCGGATCTGGCATCCGGCGCGCGCGTGGAAACCACCTTAGATCTGCAGCTGCAGCAGCGTTTGGAAGTGGCGGTCAAACGCCATCTTGATGCCATAGGAGGCCGCCACCTTACGCAAGCGGGTGTGGTGGTGATGCGCAATCATGACGGCGCCATCTTGGGGTTGGTGGGCTCGGCTGATTATTTTGGCGACAACGCGGGGGCGGTGAATGTGATCACCTCTTTGCGCCGCCCGGGATCAACGCTGAAGCCATTTGTTTACGCGTTGGCTTTGGAGCGCGGTGACTCACCGGCAACCGTCGCGATGGATGTGGTGTTGCCCGATGAGGTGCGAGAGCCTTACACTGCCGACGTGAAACAACACGGCTTTGCACGCTACCGTGAGGCGCTGGCGGGGTCATACAACTTGGCCGCTGTGCACACACTGAAGCGTGTGGGCATACCCGTGTTGCTGGCGCGCCTGCGTGAAGCTGGCGTGCGAAGCTTACGTGATCCAGACGAGGCCTATGGATTGGGTGTGGCGATCGGCGAAGCGCAATTTACGGTATTGGAATATGCGGGTGCGTTTTCGGCGTTTGGCGCCGGCGGCATGGCAACTCTACCGCGGGCAATTGCGCGCATTATCGAACCCAACGGTTACCACGACTTCGGCGAGCCAGTGGTGCGTCCGCGCGTGTTTCGCGAAGACGTGGCGTATCTTGTGTTCGATATGCTGAGCGACGGCGACGCGCGCCGCCCCATGTTTGCGCAGCAAGCCCCCATGGAGCTGCCGTTTGCGGTGGCACTGAAAACCGGCACCACGCGCGCTTACACCGACACGCTGGCGTTTGGCACCACGGCGCAATTCACGGTGGGCGTGTGGGGGGGCAATTTCGATGGCTCGCCCACACAAACCGTGATGGCCATGCAAGGCGCGGCGCCGCTTGTGCGCGCGGCCTTTGTGGCTGTGGCGGCTTTATACGGGGATCCCTCAGCGCCTCCGCGTCCCAGCAACTTGGTGCGCGCGCCCGTATGCGCGCTGTCAGGCGAACACGCGGGCCCCCATTGCCCCGGGCGCAAATGGGATTGGTTTGCGCCTGGCACCCAACCAACCCCCGCCAACGTCTGCCGCATGCACGTGCAGCGTTGCGGAAAGGCATTCACAAACTTTCCCCCCGAGCTGCAAGGGTGGGCGCGCAGCTTTGGTATTCTGCAGCCTGATCCCTGCGCCGGCTCGCCAACGCAAACGCCGCGGATTGTGTACCCCGCCCCTGGCGCGGTGTTTCGCCTCGACGCTCACCGCCCCTTGGCGCAGCAACTGCCGCCGCTGCGATCCATCCCCGACGATGCCAACGTCGTTTGGCAAATCGATGGGCAACCTCTGGCGGCTTTTGCCCCCACGCCGGGCGAACACACGATTACCGCCCGCTCAGCCGCTGGCTCCGATGCGGTGCACGTGCGATTCGAAGGCGGTGCGCCTTAGGGGTAAATGCCTCGATCGATGTAGGTTTTTGAAATTCGATCAAGCGCAATGCAGAACGCGGCGGTTCGCCAATCGCAATTGCGACGGGTGGCGTACTCCATCACCGCCAAATACGTACGGCGCATGCGTTTGGCCAAGCGATCTTCTACCTCTTCCAGATCCCAGGTTTCCGAACGCTTGTTTTGTAGCCATTCGTAGTAGCTCACGGCCACGCCGCCCGAGTTGGCCAGGATGTCGGGAATCACATCGATGCCTCGTTGGTGCAAGATCGTGTCGGCTTCCAAATCCGTGGGACCGTTGGCCGCTTCCACGATCACTTTGCATTTGACCGCGCGTGCTTCCTTCTCGCCAATTTCCAGTTCCAGCGCGGCTGGCACCAAAATGTCGGTGGGCAGCGCGAAGAAATCATCACGCGAGATGGTTTGGCTGCCGGGATAAGCCGCCACCGTGCCCGTGCGGGCCACATACTCAGCCAGCTTGAAGGGGTTGATGCCTTCAGGGTTCACGATGTAACCCTTCCAGTCGCCCACCGCTGTAAGCGAAGCGCCCGTGCGGGCCAAAATCTTGGCGGTGTTCGATCCCACGTTGCCAAAGCCTTGCACCGAATAGGTGGCGCCATTTAGATCGAAACGTTTGTCGCGCGCCCACTCGGTGATGCAATGAACCACGCCTTGACCGGTGGCGGCGGCCCGTCCGTGCGATCCGCCGCAGGTCAATGGCTTTCCGGTGACCACGCCGCGGTTGGCCTGCCGGTGGGTGGCCGCTGTGAAGCTGAGGTAGGTGTCCATCATCCACGCCATGGTTTGCGCGTTGGTGCCCACGTCGGGCGCGGGAATGTCGTGTTCGGGGCCAATGTTGTTGCCCAGCTCAAACGTAAATCGGCGGGTGACGCGCTCGATTTCCCCCAGGCTAAACGTGCTGGGGTTGAATTTGATTCCGCCTTTGGCGCCGCCGAAGGGAATGTCATGCAGGGCGCATTTGAAGGTCATCCAGGAAGCGAGCGCCTTGATTTCATCCAGCGACACTTCATGGTGGTAGCGAATGCCACCTTTGTAGGGGCCCAAGGCGTTGTTGTGCTGAACCCGGTAGCCCTTGAACAACTTTGTGCTTCCGTCGTCCATGCGAACGGGGAAGTTCACGATCAGCTCACCCTTGGGCTGCGACAAAATCAGCCGGATTTCTTCGGCCAAGCCACTGAAAGCCGCGGCTTTCTCGAACTGGGCCTTTGCGACTGAGTAAGGATTCGGCTTAACAACCTTGGCGCCGGTCGCCGCGTGGCTCATATATGCAGAGTAGCATAGGCCGCCGATGACATCCTCTTTCAGCGAAAACGAAACGCAGCTCCACGCCCCCACCCCGCGCTTGGTGGGCCCGTCGCGCGAGTTGGCCCTGCAAATTGCGGCCGAGATCCGCGCCGAGTGGGGCTATGCCACCGACACCATCAGCCGTGCGTTTCGGACCCACCGGGGCCTACCTAGCCGCGATCGCCGCTTGGTCGCCGAGACGGTGTACGGCTTGTTGCGCATGGATCGTCGATTGGACGCACAGGTCGACGAGATGCCCAGCTTCGATCGAGGCCCTCGCCGCGTGATCTCGCCGATGGCCCGCGACCAAGCCAAGCTGCTGATGTGGGAGCTGGGGCAAGGCCTTGGCGCCGATGTGGTGGCGGGCGAATTGAAAAAGCTGATGGGCTACGCCATCCCTGTGGAGCGGCTTGTCGATCCCGATTTTGGCTTGGCTCGCAAATCTGGCATCGACAGGCAAGCCACCCAGCATTCTTTCCCCACGTGGCTGCTTGAACGCTTTGTTGACGATCTGGGGGAAGCAGAAGCCTTGGCGTTGGCCGCCTCCATGAACGAGCGCGCGCCGCTGATGGTGATGACGAACACCCGCGTGACCACACGCGAAGCTTTGATCGCCCGCTTGGCTGACGAAGGCGTGCAAGCCGAGCCCACTCTACTTTCACCCACGGGTTTGCTGTTTCGCACGCGGGTCAATGCGTTTGGTTTGGCCTCGTTTCAAGACGGTTTGTTTGAGGTCATGGACGAAGGCAGCCAGCTGGTGGCTGAAGCCGTGGCGCCCCCGCCGGGTGGCCGCGTGGTGGACGCGTGCGCGGGCGCTGGCGGAAAAACCTTGGCGCTGGGCGCGTGGATGGAAGGCAAGGGCCGGCTTTTGGCCATGGATGTGGCCGGCAAAAAGCTAGAAGAGCTGCGCCGCCGCGCCCGCCGCGCGGGGCTTTCCAACGTGGCCGCGCGCGAGCTGAAAAACACGCAGCTTCCCGACGAAGCCCGCCTGGAATCCTGGGACCGCGTTTTGGTGGACGCACCCTGTTCGGGCTTGGGCACGCTTCGTCGCAACCCAGAAGCGCGTTGGCGATTAACGCCCGCGGATGTGGCTAGGTTTCCCAGCCTGCAGTTGTCGCTGCTGGTGGCCTACGCACCCTTGGTGGCCGTGGGAGGGCGCTTGATTTACGCCACTTGCACCGTGCTGCGCGACGAGAATGAACTTGTGATCGAAAACTTCCTGAAAGAGCGCTCTGAGTTTTCACCCGTTCCGCTCAAGGAGGTTTTAGGCAAGGCCCGCGCCGAAACGCTGGGTGACGGCGACACCTTGCGCCTTTACCCGCATCGCCAAGGAACAGACGGCTTTTTCGCCGCGATTTTGCGCCGAACCAGATAGGCGGCAACAGACGACGTGGGGTTGAGCTCGCAAACACCACACCCCACACCCACTCAACCCACGTCGTCGTGCCTCTGACCGTTCCCTCATTCTGGCTGCACGTTCCCTTTCATAGACCTCCCTCCATCCACTGTGTCCCGCCGCCCGTCCTCCCCACGCCGCCCAACCCCTGCCTCCAACCCTCGAAGATAACTATACCGAGGGCATGTTTCGGTTGGATGACGGCCCGGGAACTTGTGCGTAAAACCGCGCCTGGGCGGTGCTTAGGGGGTATCGAATTGAACTTCGACGCCCACAAGCGCTTCAAGGCTGGCGAGCCCGCGCGAAAGCCCCGAACTCGCGTCGTGTGAAGCAAAGCCCACAAGCCCGCCCAATTCCAAACCCAATCCCAACCAGTCGAAAAGGTAGTAGCGCGCGGCCACGCTGGGACGCAGACCCAAGCCCATTGCGCTTGCCGAAGAATCTGGAAAAACAAACACAAACCCTGCAGCCAAAGTGCCTGACACAATGACGGGGATGTCCATGCGCAAGCGGTAGCTGAGTCCCGCCATGGCGTCCGCGGCGCGCCCACAGCTGCGGCAGGGGCGTGCGTCGAGCGGCCGATCGCTTCCGTCTACAAAACTCATCTGCAGGTTCAGCCAGAGGCTTCCCAAAAGTTCGTACTCGAACGCGCCTTTGAGCTTGAGGCCACCGGCCGTGCCGCCCGTGGCAGCGGCAAAACCTCCCGAGACCGCGAGAGCGTTGGCCTTCAAGAACGGGTGCGGACCTCGCAAGAGCCCGTCATCTTGATTGGCTTGGGCCACGGGAGCCCCAAGTCCCACAAGACCCACAAGGGTGAGCCCAACAGCCACGAATGCAATTCCCAGCGCGCGCACGCCGCGAGGATAACCGAAACTCGCCGCCAGGTCGGATTTTGCGGCACAATCCCCCCATGTTCGTTCTGTCGTTCCTTTTGTCCCAGATTCACCGTCGCCGCGCAGGTGTTTGGACCACGTTGTGTTTGGGGGCTGCGCTTGCCACCTTGTCGTCTTGTACGGGTCCCTATCGCCATGCGCGCAGCGTGGGAACGGTGGGGGGCGTGCTCGCGGCGGTGGGGGGCGCCGCCTGGGTTGTGGGGGAAACCACTGACGCGCAGGCCTTGCTGGTGCCCGGGGTGGTGGCGGTGCTGTTGGGCACCGCGGGCATTTTGACTTCGGCGGTGATGGTGGCCGCGCAAGCAAGTTGCACGACCGATGCCGACTGCCCTTTAGGATACGTGTGCAAGGAGTTGTTGCAGCCCGCTGGGCGGGAGTCGTTCAGCCAGTGCGTGCCCCGCTAAGCCGACGAGGGTGCGAGCTTTTGCCGTCAGTCATCACATTCGCTTCGGCAAATGCCCACAGTCATTTCGCGAATTTTGTCCTCACAGCACACGCGGTTGTTGTCGCACTGGCTACGGTTCGCGCACAGCTCATCAGCTGAATCAAAGTCGTTGCACTGGCTGCGTAAAAGGCAGAGGGATCTAAAGCCGTCTGCAAAATCGCTGGCGCAGCAAACTTCGCCAGCGCTGCAGTCGCTGCGTTCATCGCAGGCGCGGGTGACCAGCGCTTGGCATTGGTTGTGGTTGTTCACACACCGAAGTTCTGAGGCCAAGCAGCACACCTGATTGCCGGTGCAGGAGGTGTTGCCGCACACCACTTTGTCGGGGGTGGGAGCCACGTTGTGGGCGTCTTCATCGACAGTCATGCCACCGGTACCGCCCATGGCGCTGCCACCTGTGTTGTTGTTGCCACCGGAGCCCGCGGTGTTGTTGCCACCGGAGCCCGCGGTGTTGTTGCCACCGGAGCCCGCGGTGTTGACCGTTCCGCCAGAGCCGGCCGCGTTCATGCCGGCGGCGCCACCGTTCCTGCCCCCTGATCCCGACGTCCCGCCGCGGCCGCCTCCATTTGTGCCGGCTGTGTTGGTGGCGCCTGCAGATCCACCTTGGGACGCATCACCGCCGTTTCCCCCTTGCGAGGGCATGCCGTCACCGCCGGTGTTGCCAAACATACCGCCCTGGTCCGCGTCCGTATCGCCGCCTGCGCCGGCGCTGTCGTCGGAAGGGGCGTTGTCGTCAACATCAACGCTAACGCCGAGTCCCTCGCTGGAGGTGCTGCAGCCGCCGCCCCCCACCGCTATGGTTGTGGCCACCGCGGCCAAGAATCCGACAATCGAATTCGTCGCAAACTTCATGCGTTTGGTCTCCCTTTGTCGCCGGTCGGGCCACGAACAAACCGTGCCCACTCAGTGCGAGACCTCTATCTTAAGGCTGGGCGAGGCGGGTTTCCGCGAAAAACTTTTGCACACCTGCCGAAATTGTCGGCCGAAACATGCGGAAATGTAAGCTGAAGTAGCCTTGAATGTCCTAGCTTTTTCGGGGCTTGGGGGTTTCGTCGTGCGGGTCCAAAAACGCCTCGGGGCCCGCGGGAACGTAGGGCAAGGTTTGGTGCCGGACGGGCGCGGGCTTTATGTCGGGCGCGGGTGTGTTGGGGCCAAACGGCAGGGTTTTGTGGCCTTTTTTCTTGGTGAGCAACAACGGCTTGCTGCCCTCCGGTGTGGCGGGCGTTTGGGGGAGGGGGCCCGACAACGGCGCCGGGGTTTTGGCGAGCAACGGCGAGATCACCGGGACCGCAGGCTTGCCCGACGCGGTTTTGGGCCGCAACAGGGGGATGGGGCGCAAGATGGCTTCGGCCTCGGGCGTGAACTCTTCGGGCACGGCGTTGCCCACGCGACGAAACCGGGTGTCGCCGTAGCAGCGTTGAAGATCCGCATACAAGGCTTCCATGCGCTGATGACGGTGGTCGGGATCTTTGGCCAGGGCTTTTAAGATCACACGCTCGGCGTCGGGCGTGATCTCAACCTTTGGGTTGCGCTTGGTGGGCGGCTGCGGGGGTTCGCGCACGTGCGCCAGCATGATGTCGGCAGGATCTTGTCCGTCGAAAGGCAGGCTGCCTGTGACGGCACGGTAGAAGATCACACCCAACGCATAGATATCGGATCTTTGATCGGCCACGCCAATGCGCGCGGTTTCGGGCGCCATGTATTGTGGCGTGGCAATCACCACACCGTTTGCGCTTTCGCTGTTGTTGCCTTCAACCGCACCCCAAAACATGGCGGCGCCAAAATCCAGCACGGTGGCAAAATCGAAAATGCCCTCGGGTTCAACGATCTCCAGAGTGCCACGATGATCGCGTGTGGTGCGGGTGATCTCGCGGCGGCCTTTGCGCTGCTCGATCATGATGTTCTCGGGCTTTAGATCGCGATGAATGATGCCTTTGCTGTGCGCGGCGCCCAAAGCTCTAGCCACTTGGCCCAAGATCACCAAGGTGCGAAACAGCGGCAGCGGATGTTCACGCTTGAGCAGCCGCTCCATGGATTCGCCCTCCACGTGCGACATCACCAAATACACGGTGCCATTTTCCGCTTCGCCAAAGTCGGTTACACCCACGATGTTGGGATGGTCAACCAGGCTTGCGGCGCGGGCCTCTTGCAAGAAGCGGTCACGGGCCGAGCGGTCGTGGAAGAACCGGCTGTCGAGCACCTTCACCGCCACGCGTTTGCGGATGTAGATGTGCTCACCCTCGTAGACCACCCCCATGCCTCCGCGACCCAAAACCGACTTGAGCGCATAATTGCCCAATCGGGTCCCTAAGCGGGCGTCAGGATCGTCGGTGAGGTGGGGTGGCAACGTGCTCATGGTTGCATGCCCCGCGCGCGCCCACAACCTGTAGGATGCTGCCCACAAGGGGACCCCCTGTGGATCTGCGGCTGTGTTTCGGCAGGAAGCGGCAGGCCAGCTGGTTCGACGGCCTGTGTCACAAGGGCGTTGCGGCGCGCTGGCTAGGCTGAGCCGGGTCCAAAGCTACACCGGCCGAACACGGGGGCTTCGCAAGGGGAAGCGCTACAACGAACGCACTTCCCTTTCCACGCCCTTCACTAAAAGCACACACTGTCCCGCCGTGGAGGCCCACCAAGCTTTTCACGATGGCAAGCCCCAGTCCAAGTCCACCTTGTTCACGTTCGAGTGACTGCTTCTGCTGTACGAAGCGGTCGAACACCGTCTCCAGCATGTCAGGCTCGATTCCCTGGCCCTCGTCCTCCACCCGAACAACAACATTTTCCGCCACCCGCACAGCAGAGAAGACCACGCGGGTACGTGCATCACTGTATTTTGCTGCGTTCGTCAGCAGATTGGAAAACACCTGCGCGAGCCGATCCGCATCCGCATCAACGTTGAGACCCTCTGCCGCTATGTCCACCGTTAGCACCTGCTGCTTTTCTTCCAGCAGCGGGCTTGCAATTTCGATCGCGCGAGAAGCCACGGTGAAGAGTTCGATTGGTTGTTTCCGAAGGTCCACCTTGCCGCGCGCGATGCGGGCAACATCGAGGAGATCGTCAACGAGACGCACCAGCTGCGCGGTTTGCCGCTCCATCACTTCCTGCTCACGTGACGCCATTCCCTTGAGCCGCATCAGGTGCAGCGCTGTGACGATGGGAGCTAGTGGATTGCGGAGCTCGTGGCCCAGCATCGCAAGGAACTCGTCTTTCGCGCGCGTGGCCTCCTCTGCGCGGGCGCGTGCCTCGTTCAGCGACTTGGCTTGCTGTTCTAGGTCTGCACGTGCGGCGTCAAGCGACTGCGCAAGCTCGCCCGCATGCCGGGCAACGTCGCGTGCCACCGTGAGTTCGCCAGCGGCGACCGCAGCAGCGTGCTCGGCCCTGATTGTTGCTGCAACGAGAGGGAGCAACACGCCAACCGCGTCGATGCGCTCCGCATCGCACGCAGCTCCGACAAACACCAAGGCCACTCCAGATCCGCTGCACGCAATTGCGGGAACCCTTGCGTCTGGCGAAGGGTAAGCGACTTCGCCGCGATGCGCGCCGGGTGCACGAATTTGTCGGAGAAACGCTCGCCATGCGGGTCCACCGATCCCCGTTGGGGGCATGCCGGGCGCGGGAAGCAAAGCGTCTACCTCGAGGTCGTGGACGAACACAAAAACAGCCGACGCGTCAACGCAGGCGGCAAGGCTAGCGGCTGCTTTGGGTCGCGTCTGCGCTTCGGCCAGCTCCGCGACGCGCTCGACCACTTCACGAGCAATCATCGGGAACTAGGACGGCAGGACCATGACGACGGCTGTACAGTTGTGAAAGCCGCCGAATTGCCCTTCGGCACGAGCGATCTGTCCGTACGTGTTGCACCCAACGAGGTCGGCGCCATCGAGCATCTTCGCGACCGACTCGAGCTCAAAGCCGAACACGTCACCCATCCGCAGGCGCGTCGCCACGCAGTCGAAGAAAAGCGCCGCCCCAGGCACGCCCCCTTTAAGTGCCTGGACGGCCGCGGCGGTGGCGTTCGATGCTGCTGTGATCGCTGACTCGGCGCTGGCTTTCATAATTTGCACACGCGCGCCGGTTGGGATCTCCGCAGCGCAATTCACTGAGCCGTCAGGATTCACCGCCAATGGCACCCGCAGGCGATATCCGGTTTCGGTATCGATTCCGAGGATGTTGTGCAGGAAAAAAGGCAGCGGTGTTTCGCGGGCAAAGGTTTGCCCTGTTGCTTCGGCATGCTCTTCGAACGATTCGACCGCAGGTGCGCCGTTGAGGCTCACGACGCGCATGCCCGACGCCTCGGTGACGCGGAGAGGCTTGCCCACAGGCGTCCAACCGTGTCCCACGCCGATGCCTAGGGGCTTATCCGACAAGATCTCGAGCGCGACGACAGCGTCGGTGCATGCCTCCGTGCCGTGGAAAACATGTGTTCGGGAGAATTTCGCATCGTCGCCGGCTCCGCCGCCCGCGAACTGGTACTTGCCCGACGTCAGAAGTGTGAGCTGTTCCACGAGGTCATCCGCGTGCCCGGCGAGCGCGTCCGTCATGACGAGAGCGGTGCGGTGTTGATACCCATACGATTCGGCTCCCTGGAACGAAGCAATGACATCGCGCGCGGCCTGACTGCGATCTCGGCTCACGCCGCGTCCGAGCCCGGAGGAGAATTGCAGGTCCTTGGAACGAATGGCGAGCGCACACGCCGTACCCTCGCCGCGATCGCGGGCGGTGAATTCGCCCGCCGAGGACGAACCGACGAGAACCTTGGGCGAACACGTCGCCGAAAAAGAGGCGAGCAGCTTCTCGTGCTCAAACCGCGACGAGGCAAAAACGATGGTTGCATCTGGGGCGGTACCGAGCTCCTCGATTACCTGCTGTGCCAGATGACGCCCCGCCTCTTCGCTGTCGCTGCGGTTCGTGTAGGCTGCCACTGTTTTCGTCACCTTGATCTCCGTGGGGTAAATGAGAAACTTAGCACATCTTGGGCGTCGGTCGCTAAGCGTCCGAGTGGCTTGATGTTCGACGTCACCGGCCAACGCGAAGCCAACCTCACGGTTAAGACTTGCGGTCGCCAGCAGGTCTTCGCATCAAGACCTCATCAACCTAGTCACCTAGAAGAAACTGGGCGGCTTAGCGTAGGGCCGCACAAAACGGAGAGCCAACCCTCTGAAGGTTGGCTTTTGCGACGGGGCTTGCTTAAATCCACGCCCTTCGCGCATGGTGGTCGAGGGCGCGGCCCATATGCCCTTAAAGAACCTCAATACCCCGGTTTGAAACCCGCATTCGTTCCCATGAAGAAAAAAACCTTGAAGGTGCTGCTGTTTGTTGTGCTTGCGCTACTGGTTGCGTTCACAGCCACCACGGTGTTGAGCTCCGGCGAAGACCGCATTTCCCACCCCATCCCAGCGCGCTACGGCGTTGATGATCCGCAGTTTGCGCGCACCATGGGCGCCTTGCTGGGCCCACCTTTGGTTGGCGGAAATCGCGTTACGGTTTACACCAATGGCGACGAAATTTTTCCCGCCATGTTGCAAGCCATTGCGGAGGCTCAAAGCAGTATCAACTTCGAGACGTACATTTACTGGTCTGGCCAGATTGGGCACAAATTCTCTGAAGCGCTGAGTGCAAAAGCGCGGGCCGGTGTCGAAACCAGCGTTCTGGTGGATTGGGTGGGGGCCGCCAAGATGGAGCGCGAGCTGTTTGAATCGATGCGCAAATCGGGGGTGAAGGTTGAGTATTACCGTCCCTTGCATTGGTATACGCTCAGCCGCATCAACAATCGCACCCACCGCAAGCTGCTTGTGGTGGATGGGAAAGTGGGTTTCACAGGCGGGGTCGGAATTGCAGATGTTTGGCTTGGGAATGCCCAAGGACCCGAAAACTGGCGTGATAGCCATTTTCGCTTGGAAGGGCCAGCGGTGGCGCAGATGCAAGCGGCGTTTTTGGACAATTGGATCGGAACGCGTTCCGAGGTTTTAGACGGCCCCGCATACTTTCCTCAGCTCGCGCCGGCAGGCGATCAGTATGCGCAAGTGTTCAAAAGCTCTGCGCGTGAAGGAAGCGACAGCGTGCGGCTGCTGTACATGCTCTCAATTGCCGCTGCCCGCAAAACCATTCACATGAGCAATGCCTACTTCGTGCCAGATGACCTATCGGTTCGCATGTTTGTGGAGGCGCGCAAACGAGGTGTGAAGGTGGACATCATTGTGCCGGGCGACATTACGGATCAGGCGATTGTGGGCAAAGCCTCACGCGCTCTGTGGGGAGACCTGCTGCGTGCGGGCGTGAAGATCTACAGATACGAACCCACCATGATGCACTGTAAGATCTTCATTGTGGACGGTCTGTGGACCTCCGTGGGTTCTACAAATTTCGACAATCGTTCGTTTCGGCTCAACGACGAAGCCAACTTGAACGTGTTAGATGCCGCGTTCGCCAACGAGAACCTGTCCCAATTCGAGCGCGACAAGTCCCGAAGCAAAGAGTTTTCTCTGGCCGATTGGGAAAGCCGCAGTGCAGGTGAGAAATTCTCTGATTGGGCGGCGAGTTTGTTTCGGATTCAGCTTTAGTCCCGCGTTCGCTCTGGCAAAAAAACAACATTGAAGAGAAATTGCGGAAAAAGGTGGCCCACGCCAACTATTTGGCGCGTTCGTTGCAAAGACGTCTGGGAACATGCCAGTCTACAAAAAACGGGCGGTTCTCATATTCTTGGGCGGAGCGTTGCTGTGGCCCGTGGGCCTTCCGTCAACCTTGGCTGAATCTTCACCCCAGCGGCGAGCGGCCACAACACGTCAAGCGGCTGTGCAGCGGCTGGCTGCAGAGCTGGAGCGAAAGCATGGCATCAACGTCAAGGTTAGCCCCGGCGTGGTGCGGGCCGTGTCGGCTATGCGCGATGGGCCCCAACGCGACGATTTCGAGGCGGCACTGAAACGGCTAGCCGCGATGGAGACCGAGGTCGCGGAGCCGCTCAAGCAAGGGGATCTGGCACCGCTAAGCCTTGCAGTCGCAATCGTTGAATCGGGCTTGAAGCCGAAAGCTGGTAGCCCAGGCGCTCAAGAACCCGTTGGTTACTACCAGCTCATGCCACGCACGGCGCGCAGCTATGGTCTGAAGGTTACCCAGCGGCGAGATGAGCGTTTGAATCCCCTTGCCGCTCGTGAGGCTGCCGAATCGTTGCTCCAGGATCTTTATCAGCAATTCGGCGGCTGGTCGAAGGCGCTGGCCGCCTACAATCAAGGCGAAGGAAGCGTCTTGGTTAGCGGCGCAACGGAAACCCCTTACGTACGCCGGGTGTTGGCGACGGCCCTCTTGCTCGTGGAAGAGGGGGGCGTCTGACGTGGCAGGGTGGCACCCACCTCGCGACCGGGTGGCGGCAGTCTGTACTTTGCCACGGGGGCCAAGGCCCCCCACCTAAGCCCCCTACGGTTGCCCGACGGTGAAGTTCGTGCGGCCTCTGATCTGGCGCAGCCTTGCTTCAATCATCGTGGAGCCCACAGAAACAGCTTTTACATTGCCCTTCGTGCCCGCGGCATTCGAGACAGTGGCAACGGCTTCGGCTGATGAAGCCCATTTCACCTGTGAGGTGATGTCTTGGGTGATGTCGTTCGAGTAGTTTCCAATGGCTTTGAATGCCACCATCTCACCAGCGGCTGCACTGCTGTTCGCGGGGGTAACAGTGATAGACATCAGCGTGGCTTGCACAACGGTTAGGCTCGTGCTGCCTGTCACCCCGCCAAGAAGCGCTGAGATGTTTGTGGTCCCTGCGCCCTTAGCCGTGGCCACACCGCGCTTGCTAGGTGCATTCGAGATCACGGCCACCGCATGACTCTCGGAAGTCCAGGTGGCCTGAGCCGTTACGTCTTGCGTGGTTCCATCAGAGAAGGTTGCCGTTGCCACGAATTCCACGGTCGTTCCATTGGGTATGGAGGGGGCTACGGGCGTAACGGTGATCATCCTTATCGTTGCATCCGTGACGGTGATGTTGGCAGTGCCCACGACCCCCTGGAACGTTGCCGAAAGCATGGCCGTGCCTTCGGCCTGCGCCGTGGCTACACCGCGCGTCTGTGATGCATTGGAGATGCTGACAATGTTTCCGTCCGAGGAAGCCCAAGCCGCCTGCATTGTTACGTCTTGCGTTGTGGTGTCGGCAAAGGTCGCAATGGCACGCAACGGAACCTGCGAAAACTTAGCCACTGTGGCCGAAGGCGGATCGATCGCAATGGAAGTTAAAGCCACCGCCGTTACCGTCAAAGTGGTGTTGGCGTTTACGCTGCCAAGCGCGGCTGTGATAACGGAGCTTCCCTCGGCTTGCGTGGCTGCCAGGCCGCGCGAACCTTCAGCGTTCGAGATCGTCGCGGTTGCGGGCGTGCCCGAGGTCCATATCACTTGATTGGTGAGATCTTGCGTGGACCCATCAGAGTAGCTGCCACTGGCGCTGAACTGAACGTTCGTGCCTCTGACCGCCTTGGGCGCGATGGGATCAATCGTGATGCTCTCCAACACCGCATTGGTGATCGCCAGTGTCGTTGTGCCCATCACGGTACCGAGCGTTGCTGTGATCGTCACTTCACCCACCGACTTGCCTTCGGCCAGACCGCGGCTGCCGTCGGTGTTCGATATCGTAACCTTGGCCGTGTCGGAGGCAGCCCAGGTGACCTGCTCTGTCAAATCCTTGGTGCTGTCGTCGCTGAAAAGGCCGGTGGCCAAATACTGCTGGTCCGTGCCCGCCGCGATCGCCGCTTGTGCAGGCGTGATCAAGATGCCGGTCAAAGTTGCCGTTGTAACCGTCATCTCAGTGGAACCCAACTTGCCACCGAAAGCCGCTGCGATCGTGGTCGTTCCCATCGCCAAGGCTTTTGCCATCCCCATGTCCGCGTTTGCATTCGAGATGCTGGCCACGGCTGGCGTTGAGGAGCTCCACACCACTTGACCCGTGAGGTCCTGCGCCGAGCCATCAGAGAAACGCGCCACGGCTGTGAACGCTTGCGAAAGCCCCGCAGGCACAGAAGGAGCCGCAGGCTCCACTGTGATCGAGTCCAAAGTGGCCGCCGTAACTGTAACTGTGGTGGACCCAATCATGCCCGCCAACGAGGCTGTGATGTTCGTCATGCCTTGCGCGACCGATGTCGCCAAGCCGTGCATACCCACTACATTTGACACGGTTGCCACCGCTTCTTGCGATGACGCCCAAATGGCTTCGCTCGTGACGTTGCGCGCGCTGTTGTCTGAATAAACCGCTGTAGCCGTCAGCGCTTGCTGAGTACCAATTGCAACCGTGGGATTCGCAGGCGTGATGGTTATCGAGAGAAGGGCGATTGCTGCATCAGCCCCACCGCCATCGCCCGCAGCATCATCTTGCAAGCCACCGTCACTGGCCGCAGCGCCACCGAAGCCACCTTGCCCCCCTTGGGCCGTATCCGGGCCTCCATCTCTCACCATTGCGGGGGCTTTGTCATCTCCACATCCCCCCATCATCACCATCAGGGCCACAGCCCAAGCGGCTACCACCTGCGAACGCAATGTCGTCTTCATGATTCGTGTTCTCTCCCTCGAAGCTTGGTTAAGTGAGTAGAGACAAACGAGCGATGGCTGCCATTGGATACATGAAGCGGTGGGTTGGGTGCACAACGCGCACAGGTGTACACGGGTGCGGGGATGTGGCCAGGGATGGGTGTGGCACTTATTTTGGGCGAGACGCAACTGGGCAGGAGATCGACGTGCTAATGGATCTGGGTGGATCCAAGAAACGCGCAGCGCTCGCCTGGCCGGATGGGCGCGCGCCTTGTTGTGGTTTTGGGCTTGCTAGGGGCGCTGGGCTGTGGCGCCACCCGCCCTGCGACGTCGGGACCTGACGTTAAAGCGCCTGCCGAGGTGGAATTGGACGCACGGCAGATCGAGCGCTTGTTGCCCGCCAAAGCAAAGCCCGCCTCCGTGTGGGCCGAGGCTGTATGGAATGGCCTGCTGGCCAACAGCGTCATCCCCACGCAAACCTCCGCATGTGCGGTGATCGCGGTGGTGGCGCAAGAGTCAGGCTTTCAGGCGGATCCCGTGGTTCCGGGGTTGGCGAAGTTGGTGAAGGCGCGGCTGGATGGCTACCGGGACAAGTTGCCATTGCTGGGCAAACCGTTGTTTGCGCGGCTGTTGTCGGGGCGCTCCCCCGAAGACGCGCGCAGCTTCGAGGCGCGGCTAGACACCGTTCGCACCGAGGGCGATCTTGACCGGGTGTTTCGCGACATGCTCCGCTACTACAAAGCCAATCACCCCACCACTTTTGCGGCGGCCAATTTCGCGGGGAAGCTGTTCGACGTGGAAAACTTGGCGGCGCTGAACCCGATCACCACAGCGGGCTCGATGCAGGTGAACGTGCGGTTCGCAGAAGAATGGGCGCGCGACGCGAAGGGGGCTGATCCTGATGACGTGCGCGAACAGCTTTATACGATCAAAGGTGGCGTGTTCTACGGCACCGCCCGCTTGATGGGGTTCGAGGCTGGGTATGACGATCCTGTGTATCGTTTTGCCGACTACAACGCCGGGGTTTATGCCAGCCGCAACGCCGCTGTGCAGGCACAGGTGGGAACTTTGCTTGGCTTGAAGTTGGCGTGGGATGGCGACCTGCTGTCGTATGAGCCCGATGGCACGCCCAAACCCGATGAAACTGAAACGATGCGGGCGTTAGAGGCGTTCGCGTTGAAATACGCGCCCAAACTTTCATCGTGCTCCTTGCGGGAGGACGCTCTTAAGGAAAAAACAAAGAAATTCGAGAACACCAAAACGTGGGCTGAGCTCAAACGGGCGTTTGCTGCAAAGCTAGGGCGCCCGCCCAAATACGCGATCCTTCCCGACGTGGCGATTTCAAGCCCCAAATTCACCCAAACCCGGTCCACGGCGTGGTTCGCGCAATCGGTGGATCGTCGCTACCGTACGTGTTTGGACGCCAAGCCGCTTTGATGCGCGCGCGGGCGTTTGCGCGTTGACAGTTGCCCTAGGCTTGCTTAAAGGTGCCTGATTATGCGTCCTGATGGCCGAACCGCTGATCAATTGCGCGAAGTGCGCATCACCCCCGATGTAAACCGTTACGCCGAAGGCTCGGTGCTAATCGAATTCGGGCACACCAAAGTGCATTGCACGGCCAGCCTTGAAAACCGCGTGCCCAATTTTCTTGAGGGCAAGGGTGTGGGCTGGGTAACCGCCGAGTACGCGATGCTGCCGCGATCTACGCACACGCGCTCGGGGCGGGCCCCCGGCGGCCGCGGCACCGAAATTCAAAGGCTGATCGGACGGGCGCTGCGGGCGGCGGTGGACACACGCGCTTTGGGGCCGCGACAAATCACCATCGACTGCGACGTGATTCAAGCCGATGGCGGCACACGCACAGCGGCCATCACGGGGGGATGGGTGGCATTGGCCCTGGCGGTGCGGCGCTTGGGGAAAAAAGAGCCATTCAAAAAAGATCCGATCGTGCGCGCCATCAGCGCTGTAAGCACGGGCATCGTGGCGGGCGAAGCGCGCTTGGATTTGGCCTACGAAGAAGATTCCAAAGCCGACACCGATTTCAATTTTGTGATGACCAACGACGGGCGGTTCGTTGAAATCCAAGGCACCGCGGAAGCTGAGCCGTTTTCGCCTGACGAGTTGGCGGCGCTTACGCAGCTTGCGCGGCTTGGCGGGGAGCAATTGTTCGCGTTGCAACAGCAGGCGTTGGCCGCGGCGCGGGTGTGATCATGACGGTAATGAAGATTGTTGTGGCCAGCCGCAACGCCCACAAGGTGGCTGAGATCCAGATGCTGCTGGGCGATCTGCCGGTGCAGTTGATTACGATCGACGCGGTGGCGCCCAACGCCGAACTGGTGGAAGACGAGCCCACCTTCGAAGGCAACGCGCTGGCCAAGGCGCACCAAGCGGCGGTGGCCACGGGGTTGCCGGCGCTTGCGGACGATTCCGGCCTGGAGGTCGATGCGCTGGGCGGCGCGCCAGGCGTGCATTCGGCACGCTACGCGGGCCTGCCCTGCAACGACGCCCGGAACAACG
>JBBSJE010000066.1:0-29820 GCA_038257535.1 Polyangia bacterium | reverse complement strand
GGAAAGGGGCAAAGTTTGCTGCGGTAACCTCGCGTGTGGTTCCCCCGACGAGGTCTTTGCCCTCGCGCTGGACGATAGTTCCTCGCAGCAAACGCTTGATGCGAAGGTGAAGGAAGCCGCGCCGCATTGGCCAGCGTTCCTCACGCAGCGTCTCGCCCGCAGACGACTGTCGGGGGTGGGCACCATCGCGTTTGATGTCGATTGGTTGTTGTCCAATCTCGCGACCTCGGCAATGGAGCGCCCCGTGATCTTCCCCAACGCAACATCGAAGCTTGGGCTTGCAGATCTCGAACGTGCCAGTGCGGTGCTTCGAGAATTCACGTCGATGGCCTCACACGATGGATCGAAAGATCCCATTTTGCCGCAGGCGCTGCTAGCTGCGTTGGACGCCGAGTCGATGAAAACGAATGACCGCAATTGGGACGGCGACGGGCGCCTGATAGGCGAGTACGGCACTGGTGAGCTTGGCCAGCTTGGGACAGACATTGCCGATGGATGTCGCGCAGCGCTCGGCACCGGGCCACTGCATGTGGTGTTCGACGCCGCTGAGCCGCTGGGCCTTGGTCTTGGGCCACAGCGGTTTGCCGACCCAACCGATCATGGAGACAACGAGTCCGTAGGTTGGGGTGCCGAGGTCGGTGAGGTTGAAGCGCAGGGCGCCGCCGAGCGGGCTGGCGTTATGCCAGGCATGGCTCTGTCTCGTTTATCGAATCCCGACATGCTTGTATCGTTGGATGGAAAAAACCGTATGACGTTTGAAGATGTGCTCGATGAAATCGATACGCGTCGCGAACGCGGGGTCGCTTTGCAAGTCACTTTCAACACCGCTGCGTCCGTCACGAACCTTTACGCTGTCGAGATGCCTGCGGCCGCGGCTCTCGAAGCGTTTGCGGCTGCCGTGGGCGTGGCGCCGCCAACGCGACGGATCGACCTCGGCGTTGGCAGGGCGCTACGCGGATGCGCACCACTGTGGCGAGAAGACACCCCAAAGCTCTTCTTGGGCGAACCAGGTTCCCTCACGTGTGCTCACACTGACATCTGTCCCCAGCTAGAATTGGCACACGGTCTGATTGGTTTGAAGATGCTGGGCGTCGCATCTGCAGAAGCGACGCAGCGGCTGTACGCCGAGCATGGAGAAGACAAAGCAGAGGAAGCCACCCGCGTCCCTACAGACTGTCCGCTGACGCTGCGACAAACGGACCTTCTGGGCGATGCGGAAGTGACCGTGGCGCTGCTTTTGGAGGGTGATCTTGCCGTGTTTGACTCGGGAGCATTGCACTTCGCATCGAACGGCGTAGGCGGGTTCAGCGGTGCGGTTTACCATGGAATGATCACCGCGGCGGCTGTTCCGCGGCTGCGGCTTGCAGCGGCTAAGGACACAAGTCGCTCATCAGTCGCGACCGATGGCTATCAAGATCATCTCTTTGCTGCGGACCTGCTCCGCATGGTCGAACCGCTGCTGGAAACGTCAAGAAAACCTTAGCAACGGTCGTACTCTGACGGCAACCAGCTTGGGTAGCTTTCAGACCCAACTCTGAAAAGGTTATGACTTTTTCAGAGTTGGGTCTAATCTTTATCAATGCCACTGGAACGGACCCTCTTACCTTCTGCGCGCCTCGTCATCGACGAATGGGCGAAGATGGCCTTCGTCGCGGGGCCCAGGCAGGTGGGCAAAACCACCCTGGCAAAGACACTCCTGGCCAGCCGGACGGGCCTTTACTTCAACTGGGACATACCGGGAGAGCGAAAGCGCCTGGCGGCCAACCCCACGTTCTTCGAGACAGCGCAAGCGGCCCCGGGCTTGGGCAAGCCCCTCATCGTGTTCGATGAGCTGCACAAATACAGCCGGTGGAAGAACTATCTCAAGGGCGTTTTCGACGGCTTTGCCGACCGCTTCGCCTTCCTGGTGACCGGAAGCGGGCGCCTGGACATTTACAAGCGTGGGGGCGATTCATTGCTGGGCAGGTACGTGCCCTTGACACTGTTTCCCCTCACCCTGGCCGAGGTGGCTGGTTTGTCGCCGACCTGGCCCGGATCCTTCGCCCACCTCGATGCCGTCGATCCGGAAAACGCTTCACACCAAGAAGTGCTGGAGCGGCTGCTGCGGTTTGGTGGCTTTCCCGAGCCTTACGTACGTGGCAGTGAAGCTTTTCACAACGCCTGGGGAACCAGCCGCACCGAAAGGCTGGTGCACGAAGACATTCGCGATGCCACCAGCCTGCGGGAGCTTTCTCTGGTTGAGATGTTAGCTCACCTTCTGCCGCAGCGAGTGGGCAGCCCGCTGTCGATCAATTCGATGCGCGAAGATCTCGGCGTGGCCTTTGAAACCGTTCGTTCGTGGGTGGGCGTGCTTGACGCCTTCTTCTATTCGTTTCGCATTCCCCCATGGACAAAGAAGGTGGTGCGCGCCATTGGAAAGGAAACGAAGCTTTACTTGTGGGATTGGTCTTCCCTCGACGATCCCGGCAGCCGCTTCGAGAACTTGGTGGCCGTTCACCTGCTCAAGGCGGTGCGCACGTGGACATCCCTGGGGCAAGCCCACCTGGCGCTGCACTACGTGCGCGACAAGCAGAAGCGCGAAGTTGATTTCCTGATCACGGAGAAGAACAAGCCCAAGTTGCTGATCGAGTGCAAGCTCTCGGACACGTCCCTCTCACCTCACCTCCTGGCGTTTCAGGAAGCGCTGGAGGTTCCGGTGGCGGTGCAGCTCGTCAGCACGCCTGGGTACGCGCGCCGCACGGTGGTGGGCGGGCGGGTGCAGTGGTGCGTTTCGGCGGATAGGTGGCTGCCCAAGCTGCTTTAGTCCAAAGGGCGCATTGGACTAAGGTTGCCGGCGCGTACCAAAACTCGAAGCCTACCCGTCGACGACGGCTTTGAAGATGTACTGACCCTGGCCAAACTCGAGCGTTTCGCCGTCCATCAGCGCGCGTTCTCCGTTCACCGCGTGGCCTTCCACGTTCACGGGCCCTTGCAGAACCCGCACGCCAAAGGCGCCCGCGGCTTCGGAGATGGCCAGGTGCTCGGCACCCAGATGGTTGTCTTCGATGCGCAGCTGGCAGGAGGCACCGGTGCCGATCACCGTGCGCGGACGAGCCAGGCGCAGGGATTCGCCTCGGCGCCCGGGGCCGGCGGCGCGCACCAGCCACCCCACCACGATTTCGGCGCCGTCGCGGTCGCGTAGGGCGTCTTGCACCGCAAGCACGAAGGTGCGTGCGCGCGGGCTGCCCAAATCCAAGTGCGCGGCCGAGGCCTGCTTGAGCAGGGCGGTGACCTCGTCAAAGCGGGCACGGGCGAACGAAGCCCAGCGTTTGTCAGGCACACGGGCACGAATTTGGCGGGCGGTGTCTGCCTCAGACAATGAATTGGCGAAAGCATTGGCCAGGATGCGAACCAAGTCATCAGAAGGGCCCGCGCCGACCTCCGCTTCATCGCTGTCCAGCGCCTTCGCAAAAGCCTGCAGACGCGCCTGCCCGGCCCGGCTTTTGAGCAAGCGGTACTCGGTGGGGTCTAGATCGGCCACGTCAATGTTGGCCAGTTCGGAAACCAGATCTGGATACCATCGCGAAAGTTCTACTGCAGCCCGTTCCGGCGCCACTTTGCGCCGAACCAGCTCTTGGATGGCGTCGAGAAACCCTTCCATGTCTTCATCGGCGTCACCGCTGCCGCGTCGTTTGCCCAAAAACACAAGCGCGCCGATGCCGCCGCCCACGGCCAACACCACCCCCGCGATCAACACGAACAGACCGCCGGAGGCTGGCACGGATAAGGGGCCGGCCTCAAAACTGACCGGCTTGCCGTCGGCGTTGGCTTCAACGGTCACCACGGTGTCGCCGCCAAACAGCCGCACCGAAAGCGGCAATTTCACCTTCAACACGCGCAGATCGAAAAACAAGGTGCCTGCGGCTTCGGTCAGCGCGGGCAATTCGGACACATGCCGCGCCGGCAGCAGGCGCGCGTCTGCGGCGTGGGCCAAGGCGCGCAGATTGGCTTTGGCGGCTTCGTCGTCGGTGGGCAGAGCAATCACCTGGGTGACGTAACCGGCGTCTCGAAGCTCCTTGCCAAAACTGGCAAAGGGGCCCGGATCGCTGCCCGCAGTGTAATCGCGGCCGTCGGCCAAGATCACAAGCGCTTTGATCGGAGCGTCGTCTTTGGCCACTTCAGCCACGTTGGCGCGGGCGGCTTTCAAGAACGTGATGGCGTCGCCATCAATGAAGGGCTGATCGTCAAGCCCGCCGCCCGCCACGCGCGCGGCCGATACGGGGTTCACAACAGGAAAATAGCTTTGGCCAAACGGCGTGGGCAGCACCACGGTTTGTGGGGGCAATCGCTTGAACAACCGGTGCACCCCATCGAGCAACTCGGGGGGCGTGCCATCGGTCCACAGATACACCAATCCCAAGGTGATGGGAGGGCGCCAAGCTTCGGCGTTGCGGGTTTTGTCGGCGGCGTAATCGAGGTAGGGCTGGCTTTTGAGGATCTTGCCTGGGCGTTTGCCGAAGTGAACCTGTAGGTCTTCAAGCTTCACGCGCTCGATGCCAGCCAGGCGGGCGCCCACAAGCAAATCAACTGTTTTGCTGTCTTCATCAAGGCGCGGGGGATCTGAGAACAGCCCCACGTCAGCAAATGCGGTTGCACAAAACGCCAATAGCAATGACGTGATCGCTGCCGCCAGCAAGCGTTTCACGTTTTTGCTCCGGGTGGAAGCCACAGCGATTTGAACAAAAACTCGGTTGTGCCCACACGAACCACGTCGCCGTCGCCCAGCTGCGCAACCTCGCCAGGCGCCAAGCGTTGGGCGTTGAGCCAGGTGCCGTTGGCGGATGGGCCTGGGTTGCGCCGGTCTTCTAAGGTGAAGGCGGCGTTTTGATCGCCGCCAAATGGGCGTCGGATGATGGCGTTGCCCACGGACATGTATTCGTCGTCGAACGGATACATGCGGCTGCCCGGCATCACGGGCGCGCCGGCGCGGGTGATCACGTTTTGCGCTTGGTCGAGATCAAGCAGGGTGGCCTGTTGGCCCTGATCGGGGGACCGCAACACCACAAGCCAGCCCAAGGTGATGCTGGTGGCGCCGAACAAGTCTGACCGCGCGGCAAAAAGGGTTTTGGGGCTGGCGATTTTGGGCTTGCAATTGGGGCATACGCCGCCCCACTCAAGCAGGAGGGGCTCGCCACACGTGCGGCAGGTTTCTTCAACCGGTTCGTCCTCAGCGGTCGCCACCGGCGGTTTGGAGCGCTGGCGTTTGCTCGCCTTCCATTTCTCCGCGCGGCCGCCCCGACGCTCTTCCCAGGCTTGCCGCCCTTCTTCGCCCGCCACACGCCCCAGGTGCTTTGTGCCCGCGGAGGACGGACGAGATTGCGTGCCTCCGAAGAGGCCTTTGAGGCGGTCGAGCATATTGACGCGTTGTAGGTGCTTGGAATCTTAGGTGCGACCTAGTTGGCGGTCAAATGTAACACCGCAAAACCTTTTCACCCACCCGACTTGGTGTTATTGGGGCCTGGCTTCGATGCGGGCGGCGCTTGCCTCTGTGGGCTGCTTTACGTGGGGGTGCCGGTCAGGCCACTGACACCCGCGGCAACGTGCGAATGACCTGCGCCCGCTGCGCTTCACCGGCAAAGCCTATGGTGAAGGCGTCCAGACAGTCCAAACGCACCGCAAACCGCAAGGCGGCCTCAACGTTGTGACTCAAGTCTCCTTGCCCCAAGAGCTTCATGCCGATGACCGCTTTGCCCGCGGCCTTCATTTGGCGCAGCACGGAAAGCACGGTATCAGGATCGGCGTCCATATGGGCGCCGGCAGGGTTGATGCGAGCCAAATCCACTTGCACCCAAGGAGATGCGGCCGCCGCCTTCAATGCGGCCAGGCTGTGACACGAAACGCCGTGCGCGCGCACCATCCCTTTTTCCCGCGCCCGTTCCAAGACCTCCATCGCGCCTTGCCGTTCTTTGGGCCAATCGCCGCTGGTCATGCAGTGCAAAAGCACCACGTCCAAATGATCGCGACCCACCTCTTTGCAAAATCGCTCAAGGTCAGCCTGCATCTCCTTGGCTGTGCGCGCCTGCGTCTTGGTAAGAATCACAACATCGTGGGCCTTGCGCTTTCCCAGCTGCTGCAATCCCGCACCGACGTGCCGGTGTGAACCATAACCATCGGCGGTGTCCCAGAACGTAATGCCTTGATCAAAGCCCTCCGCGAGGAATTTGCCCAGGCCCTTCACGCCCATGCCGCGGGTTTGATCCGAGCCGCCGCCAAAGCCATGTGTTCCTGTTCCCATCGCCAACCGCGACAGCGTGATGCCCGTGCTGCCAAGCTTCACAAGATCCGTGGCTGCGCGCTTTTGCGAAAGGGGGTCCGGGGCTGGCATCAAGGGTTTTGCATAAGCGGGGTGCGGCGCGGCCGTTGCTGCGGCGGCCCCCAGGGCATACACCGTGTTTTGCAAGAACCTGCGCCTCTGCGCCTCGAAGTGCTTTGCTTGCGTTTTCGCCATTACCCAGCCCCCCTTGTTTGCTTTTAGTTTAGACAAGCGGGTGCACTACCGCCAAGCCCATGCTCGCAGACCAGCAGGTTGTGCCGCCGTTGTACGTAAATGCGTTTTGTGCGCTTTTGAGCCGCTTGCACAACCCCGAGCAAGTGGCAAAGTACCTTCGGCAAGGTAAAGGTGGGCGCATCGAGACAAGCGCTCTTGCTTGGGGGTGAAGGAGGTTGATTGCGCAAATGCCACAGCGCCGTGGGCCAGTGAATAGGCGGAACGCCAAACCGATTGCACCGCGACGTACCCGCGCGGTTGCGCGCCGACGAATGGGGGGGACACGCCAGCGAGGCACGGCCGCCGGGCAAATGGGGCGGGCCAAATCGTCACTGCGGCGGTTTCGGAAGGCTTCCCTGCTGACGGTGGCGTTGACGTCTTTGCTGCTGATGTTCGTAGGCGATGAAGCGCAAAGCGATGAATCAGCAACGGCGTCGCCGGTTGAAGAACAAGCTTCGTCCGATCAAGAGCCCGAGCCCAAAGCCGAAAAAGTCCCGAAAAATCGCCCCCGCGTTGATGATGTGGCCGGCGCGGTGGGCAGCGAGGCCGAGGGCGCCTTGGATAGATTCACAGACGGTGTCATTTCAAGCCTGCCTAAGTTGGCGGTTGTATTTTTGCTCTTGTTGGCGGCCTGGATTGTTTCGCGGCTAATTCGAGTGCTTTTGCACAAGACACTGGGCCAGTGGCCCAAGTCGAGCGCCGCGGCGGCGCTGAGCGGTTTGGCGATTTGGATGCTTGCCATCGGATTGTCGATGAGTGTCATCGTGGGTGACGTGCGGGCTTTCGTGGGGTCGGTGGGGTTGCTGGGCCTCGCTTTGTCGTGGGCCCTCCAAGTTCCTATTGAAAGCTTTACCGGTTGGCTGCTTAACGCATTTAAGGGTTACTACCGGGTAGGTGATCGCGTTGAGGTAGGAGAAGTGTTCGGCGATGTTTATCGCATTGACGTTTTGACCACCACGGTTTGGGAGATAGGCAGCCCATTTCGAGATAGCTTCGTGCGCGCCGAGCAGCCCACGGGGCGGTTGATCACTTTCCCCAACAACCAAATTCTCACGGGCTCTGTGATGAACTTCACCCGCGATTTCGAGTTTGTGTGGGACGAACTGGGCGTGACGGTGGGGAACGAATCTGACATGCGGCACGGCTTGGGAGTGTTGGAAACGGTGGCCAATCGGATTTTGGGAGCCACCATGGTTCAAGCTGCAGAAAAATACGAACGCATCTTGCGCAGAGCCGGGTTGGTAGAATCTGTGGCGCCTGCGCCTCAGGTTTTTATCTCGCTTGAGGATTCATGGACCAAATTGACGATTCGCTACTTGGTAGCCGCTCGGCAGCGGCGAAGGTGGAAGAGCGATTTGGTTCTGGCTGTCAATGAAGAATTGGCGAAGCCAGAGCACAAAACCCGCATCATTCCGGTGGTGCCGCGGCATCAAGTGCAATTGATCGGCGTGGACGGGATTGCCCGTGAGCCCAGCGAAGTGGCGTCACAGGCCAACAGGTGAGCTGCTCTTCTGGTCCGGGGCGGGCCGTGTGAAGCTACAACTTAACCTTTTCAACGCCTTGGCGTGTGATGGTCACGGGCTTGATCATGCCCTGGTCGTCGAAATCCATTCGATCGATTGAGGTGACCCGATGATTCTTGTCACTCTCGCCCAAAGGACGGCGATGATAGACGATGTAATGCCTGTCTGTTTGCGGCAGCACGATCACAGAATGATGTCCCGCCCCCATGGCTACCTCCGGGTCTCCCTTCAAGATCGTTCCAATGCGGTGAAACGGTCCCAGTGGTGAATCAGCGATGGCGTAGGCAACAGAATAATCAGCCTTTGTCCAATTGCCCTCGGACCACATGAAGTAGTACTTGCCCTTGCGAATAAACATGAAAGGGCCTTCTACGTAGCCTTCGGGCGTCACTTCCTTGAAAATTGTGCCGTCGGAAAGTGGCTCGAAACCGGTGAAGTCTTTCTTCAGCCGGGCCACGTTGCAATGGCGCCAGCCACCGTAAAACATGTAGAACTGCCCATCCTGATCTCGAAATACAAACTGATCGATCGGTTGCGCGCCATTGTGAATGCGGCCAATCAGCGGCTTGCCAAGGAGGTCCCTAAAGGGTCCTTGCGGCTGGTCGGCCACGGCGACGCCAATCCCCCCGAGTTCGTCATCACTCTTGATGTCGTTGGCCCCGAAGAACAAGAAGTATTTCCCCTCGTTCTCGACGATGGCCGGTGCCCACAGCGCCCGACGGACCCACTTGACCATCGAGGTATCGAGTATTCGGTTATGTTTTGTCCAGGTCACAAGATCGGGCGATGAAAAAGCGTCGAGAAAAACCTGTTCATCGAAAGGCGCCGAATAGGTTGGATAGATCCAGACCTTGTTTTGCAGGACAATGCCTTCGGGGTCCGCATACCAGCCAGGAAGTATGGGATTGCCAGAAAAAACTGGCTGAGTGGACTGGTTCTGGCTATTTACGCTGCGACACCCGCAGCCCGCCAGCACAAGCACCAGCATCATTTTGTGCGAAACTGTCAAACCGGTTTTGGTGATCGCTAAACCCATGTGCAAACAAACATATATCGAAATCGCGGGCGCCTGGTGCGAAATGATGGGTCGCGCTAAGGTCAGCCGAATCCAAACAGCGATACGTGGTACGCACGAGGTTGCGCACAACAACGACACCCAGATTGCCTTGCAATGGCCGCCGCCGCTCTGATCGCTCTTTCAACTTTGCTTGCCACCAACACGAACATCGTGGTGGCGGGGCAAAAGTTCGACGTGGGCCGGCCCGTTGTGTTGTGGGACGATCCCGATCGCGGTTTTGACGGTTACGCGGAGACCTGCTTGGAAAGTGGGGCCGCTGCGAAGAGCCCTTGCTGCCAAAAGCCCTTCAAGCGCTTTGGCAAACGATCCGGCATGAAAGGGCGATCGCTTGGCGAACTGCAAAAAGTTGTGAAGCAATTTGTTTTGCATCACGACGGGTGCGTCAATTCGCGCTCGTGTTTCTACAGCATGCACGATTTGCCGCGTCACGATGGCGGCTGCGGCTTGTCGGCGCATTTTATGGTGGATGCCGATGGCACCATCTACCAAACGCTGGATTTGGTTGAGCGCGCCTACCACGCCGAACAGGCCAACACACTTTCGGTGGGCGTTGAGATCTGCAACCGTGCCGACGCCAGCCGCAACGAACTTGCCAAGTTGCCGGCCGATTATCGCACGCGGCCTGTGAAAGACGTTGTGATCAACGGGCGCACGTACAAGGCTTTCGATTTTCGTCCAGAGCAGTATCGATCAGTGATTGCTTTGTCGCGCGCGCTGGTGCGTTTGTTTCCACACATTGGGCCGGTGATTCCCATGGATGCCGAGGGCAATCCTTTGCTTGAGTCGTTGCCGGATCCATCGGCGTTTTCAGGCATTGTGGGGCATTTGCACGTGGATCAACAGCGGCACAAGTGGGACCCCGGTGCGTTTGATTGGAAGAAGCTGCTGTCTGCGCTCACGGGCTTTTATTTGCCCCAGCAGCTAGGTGGTTACACGCGGTTTCCCTTTGACGACGAGCCCACGATCAACCGCACCGCGAGGGTCGCGTTTGAAAGTGTGGAAGAGCGTAGCAGCGGGTTTTATCCGGTGAGCCCTGGTGGGCTTATGCATTCGGGTGTCAACATGCGAGGGCTACCCGGAGGCCCTGTCCGCGCACCGGCGCGGGGCACCATTGTGGCCGCGCGCTTCGCTCAACATGGTCGCTCGTCAACCGCCTTTGTTTTGATAAAGCACGACTTGCAAACCCCCGCGGGTGGCATTGTATTTTTCTCGCTGTTGGCGCATCTGCAGCCACAGGTGATGGCGAGCCCCGAAGATTCAGGCATTCCTTGGCTTGAAACGTTGGTGCGCACGTACAACCGGCGCGCATTGAGCACGCTCAAATTGGGCGATGTGGCCTTGTTGAACGAACCCGTAGAATCCGGCGAGATTGTGGGCAAAGTGGGGTTTGTAAAGCGCGGCGCCGAAGTGGGGCCTGAAACCCGCTTCGAAATCTTTAGCGCGGATCGCTTGCTCCACGAACTGGGCCCCTTCTTCAAATATGTTTCCGCCCAAGACGATGGCCCCTGGATGCGGCGAGGTATAGTGCTGGAGCTGCTCTCGCGCACGGGCGCTGAGGGGCTCACGCAGCCAGAGCTGGAGAACTTCTTTCGTAGCGAGAATTTGGACGCGCGTCAGGCTTTGCGGCGGCTGGTTGTGCAACATCGGCATGAGTGGGGCGATCGTCACAGTTTCGAGGGGTTTGCGGCGGCACCTGAACTTCAGAATCTTGCCGCCGATGCCAAACGCCGCATGTTTGACGAGGCGCTGCGACCGTATGTGTTTTGGAACCGGGCGCTGTCAGCGCACGCGAGCCTACCCGAAGACCAAGTCATTTATTCGTACAACCCCATCTCCTTCTTGGCGGCTTTGGCGGCGCAACAAGCGGGGGCCCGGCTGCGATGGCCGGCGGCCGATGTCGCGGATCGGGACACGCCGGGGGCGGCCAAGGCGCCTGAAGCGTTGGCCGTGTGGACAACGCCTCCGGCCCTAATTCCATTGGAGATGCCTATATTTGGCCCGCTGGCGCCGCTTGACATTGTTCCGCGGCGCCGAGATGAAATTCCCCTGATTGTCCTGCCCGAACTCGAACAGTGATGATGGCGCATCACGTGCCCACGTGGGGGGACACCTGCTAAATTTTGATGGTTATGACCCGCGCGCCCGCCCCGACCCCCGCCCAACCTGCCGTGCTTCCGGGTTGGAGCCCGCAATCATGGAAAGCACGGCCGCACGCTCAAGAGGTTCGGTACCCAGATCCGGCCGAGCTTCAACTGGTGCTCGACAAATTAAGCTCACTGCCACCGCTGGTGACCAGCTGGGAGATTGAACGGCTGCGAACGCTGCTGGCTGATGCCGAATCCGGCAAACGTTTTCTGCTTCAGGGGGGCGATTGTGCCGAAACCCTGGGCGATTGCCGCGCCGATGTGATCACCAACAAGCTGAAGATCTTGCTGCAAATGTCCGTGGTGCTGATTCACGCCTCCAAACGCCCGGTGGTACGCGTGGGGCGGTTTGCGGGGCAATATGCCAAACCACGGTCAAAACCGGTTGAGTTGCGCGGTGAAGTTGAGCTGCCCAGCTACTTTGGCGATCTGGTGAATCGCCAAGATTTCACCGTTGATGCCCGCACGCCCGATCCCAGTTTGCTGCTGACTGCCTATTTGCATGCGGCGGCCACCATCAATTTTGTGCGCTCGTTGGCTGTGGGTGGCTTTGCGGATCTGCATCACCCCGAGTTTTGGGATCTGAGCCATTTGTCGCGCGCCGAGTTGCCGGCGCAACTGCGCGAGGAATACACCCGAACCACGCAGCAGATTGGCGAATCCATTCGTTTCATGGAAGCGTTGGGGGAAGCGCCCGTTGATGATCTTACCCGGGTTGAGTTTTTTACCAGCCACGAAGGCCTGTCTTTGCATTACGAGGCCGCGCAAACGCGCACGGTGCCGCGGCGAGAGGGCTATTACGATCTCACAACGCATATGCCGTGGATCGGCGAGCGCACGCGCGACCTTGACGGTGCCCACGTGGATTTTTTCCGCGGCATTCGCAACCCTGTGGGCGTGAAGGTGGGCCCCAAAGCCGCGCCGCAGGAGATTGTAGACTTGGTCAAAACGTTAAATCCGCACAACGAGGCGGGCAAGCTGCTGCTGATCGCCCGCATGGGGGCTGGCACCGTGAAGGCGGCGCTGCCGCCGCTGGTGCAAGCTGTGAAGGCTGCGGGTCTGCGTGCAGTGTGGGTCTGCGATCCTATGCACGGCAATGGGCAAGTGTTGTCAACGGGAATCAAAACGCGCAGCTTCGACGACGTTCTGGCGGAAGTTGAGAACAGCTTTGGCGTGCACGAGCAGCTGGGCTCAGTGCTAGGTGGTGTGCATTTCGAGCTTACAGGGGACGATGTCACCGAATGCATCGGTGGCGGGTTGTCCGAAACGGATCTCGATCGCAATTACGCCAGCGCATGCGATCCACGGCTTAATTATCGGCAAGCTCTTGAAATGGCATTTCGCATGGCGAAACGCATGAACAGCGGTGGAACAAAAAGGGGAGGGTGAGGCATGAAGAAGGGTTTTGGGATTGCGTTGGCGGGGCTGTTGCTGACCACGGGGTGTTTGGGCAACGAATGCGATGAGGCGTGGCAGTTGGATCTCATGCGGGGAATCGTGTGTGGCGGTGACGCCGCCCGCTGCGCCCAAGTGAATCAACAACCCGATCGCGAGCTGCGGTTCACAGCTAACGTTGCCACCACAAACGCGCAAGGAAAGCCGCTGTCGGCTGAGGCTTTGAAAGCGAGAGCGACCTGCGTTTCAAACTTTATTCGGCAGCGCAACGTTTCAGACGTGGTCATTGCCACCGACAACACTTCGGTGACAGCGGTCACGACCTACCGACGGGTGGCGCCTGTGTTTGAGTTTCGGTCGGTGGCCAGCTTCGCCGTCGATTGCGGCGGCGCTATGGGTTGTGCCGATTGTGCACCTCTGCCAGCCGCCGCCTGCGAGGACGACGCCTTTTGCAGTCCGCTTTCGGCGCAGCCCTTCAATGCGCAAAATCAGTGCTTGCAGCCCACCGTAGTGGCGGGCTGTCACAGCGCAGAGCAGGCGTGTGACGCTTCCCTGACTTGGGGCACCAGCCCCTCAACCGCAACCCCTCCCGGCGCGTGCCACCTCTTCAACAGTGGCTGTTTGCCGGCAGGCTGGGGGCCCGGCACCGCATGTCCTGCGGCGGCCACGCCCCCTGCGTGCGCCATGTGATTTAGCCCGCGGCGAACCGGGGGCGGACCGGCGGGCTTTGCGCCTGCTCGGGCAGAATGACGTTCAGCTCAAGCACTTCGCAATCGTCGCGGCGGTCAAGGCTGACAGACACATTCTGCAGGTCGATGACCTCGTACTTGGCCAACACCGCCAGCAGTTCTTGCTGAAGCTGAGGCAAGTAGTCGGCGCCGCTGCGCATGGACGCGCGTTCGCGCGCCACGATGATAGATAGACGCTCTTTGGCCAGGCTTGCGGGCCTGGGACCGCGTCGGAACAAGTCGATTAGTGACATGCGATCCTCCCAACCAAAGGTTTAACCGAACAAGCGAGACAGAATGCCGCGCCTCTCTTCGTGAATAAACCGTTGCTCGCGCTCTTCGCCCAAGAAGCGGTAAACCACATCCAGGTAAGCCTGCGCCACGTCGGTTTCTTCATCCAAAATGGCGGGGGTGCCTTTGTTGGACGACAGCAGAACAATCTTCGATTCGGGGATCACGCCCAAAAGCGGAATGCCCAGAAGTTCGAGAATGTCATCCACGCTGAGCATTTCGCCCTTCTTCACCCGCTGGGGGTTGTAGCGGGTTAGCAGCAGGTGGCTACGGATGGGCGTGTTGCCCTTTTCCGCACGTACCGTTTTTGCGGCCAGCAAGCCCAAAACGCGATCAGAATCGCGCACCGAGGAGACTTCCGGATTGGCCACCACAATGGCTTCATCGGCAAAGTACATGGCCATTTGCGCGCCTTTTTCGATGCCGGCGGGCGAATCACAAATGATGTACTCGAAGCCCATTTCTTTGAGCTCGTTCAGCACACGGCCTACGCCTTCTTCATCCAGCGCGTCCTTGTCACGCGTTTGTGAGGCGGCCAAAACGTAGAGGTTGTCGATGCGCTTGTCTTTGATCAAAGCTTGTTGAAGCTTGGCTTCGCCTTTGATCACATTTACGAAGTCGTAAACCACGCGACGTTCGCAACCCAACACAAGGTCGAGGTTGCGCAAGCCAACATCGAAGTCGATGGCCACGGTCTTGTGACCGCGCATGGCGAGCCCGGATGCAAGATTGGCGCTGGTGGTGGTTTTTCCCACCCCACCCTTACCTGAAGTGACAACGATAACTTTGGACACGATATGGCCTCCCTGATGCGTTCGCGATGACGTGCTCACATAAGAAAGCAACTTGTTCGCAGCGCAAAATTTCTGCTGCAATTGCGGGGGTAAGTGTGAGACTTGCCTACATGGCCGGCGCGAAAAAAAGGCCACGAGGGAGCGCGCCCTCGTGGCGTTAAGCTACATAGGGACGATGTGGCACTCGCCGTGTTCAATATAAACTTGCACCGCTTTGCCTAGCCGATCGGCCGGTAGGTCATCGGCCAACATATAGGCGCCCGCAATGCAGATAAGCTCTGCGTGCAACTTCTGGCAAAAGATTCGCGCTTCGGGATAGCCTGCAGCACCTGCGATGGCGCGCCCACGCAAAGTTGCGTAGACGTGCACGTGGCCGTCAGCAATCACCTGCGCCCCTGGATTTACAGGGGCCAGCACGATGAGGTCGGTTTGGCGTGCATAGATTTCTTGTCCGCTGCGCACCGGCTGGCGAATCACCATGGGTGGCTTGTGCGCGAACACGGGCCGTGGTGGCTCCGGCGTGGGCGGTGCGGTCATGGGAATCGTGGGGCCATCGTGAACCACGTTTGCCGGCACGGGACCTGGGCGCGCCACGGGTGCTTCAACTTCGGGCTCCGGCAAGCGAAGCGCGGCAGGGCCGGTGGGCTTGATAATGCCCAGGCCGGCCGAAACGGCTTCTTCGTGGAAGGCTTCATCCAAATTGGTGACCCCCACGGGAACCACACCGCGGGCGCGCAGCATGCGGGATAGTGCGGCCAGAGCCACGCCCTCTGATCGGCCTTTGAGCCCCGAAAAATCGACCACCATGGGCGCGTGCTCGAAAAATTGCGGGAATTGAGTCACCCGGTTGCGAAGTTGCCTTTCGATCAACCCCAAATCGCGTGAGCGCAAGCGCATCACGGTGGTGGACGTCATAACGCCCTTCAGATCGAAGGCGGCGTGGGCCTGGGTGGCGGCAGCAACACCTTCATGAGCCACGGGTGGACGGCGAGATGACAAAGCTTCCATGGGCTTGTCGTATGTTTGGGCCGTGAGGACGCGGGGTCAAATTTGCTGACATTGTTTGTGGGGGCCGGCGGTCCTTCCGGGTGGGGGGACCCCAGAGGTCAGCTGTGGCCTACGTCAGGGCGTAGCTCGTGGCGCATACATTGCAGGCAAATAGGGCATGAACGAGAACCAATCCGTGCAGGACACCCTGAAAAAGGTGAAACAGGGTCAAGGACGGAAGGTCGCGTATTTCATCGGGGCGGTGGCGTCGGTGGCCGTGGTGGTCGGGGTCATGATTTGGAACACCCGTGGCACCGACATTGAAGAGAGCTCGGCGGCGATGGTCGAAGCTATGCCTGCAGATGCAGGGACGGATCCGGCCGACGCCGAGAAGCGTTGACAATCTAGCTTCTTCGAGGCGCCCAGAGTCGAGCTGGTGGCTAAGGGGCAACTTAGGTAACGTCGTCACCAGTCGGAGACGTGAGCGCTGGGTTGTCGCCCGCGCGTAGGGCGCTTTTTTAATCCCCGACGCCCAGCGTATGGATCTCGACCACGTTTTTCGTGAACAGAGGGATGATCAACCGGTTGCGTTGAACGTCGATGCCGAAATCTGCAGGGGATGCGACATCCTTGACAATCGTCTCGAAGTCTTGGCCCGGCCTGCCGCGAAACACCGCGTTGGCCTCCCAACTCGAAACCACGAACGACCCGTCGTGTAGCATGCCAACGCCGTCAAGCTGGCCCGCAGGCAGTTCAACGGCGCCGCTGAGCTTGCCGTCCTCCAAGTCCACCATCTGAAGGGTTTTGCCGCCAAAATTCACAACCCACAACATGTCCCCGTGCGCGACCATGCCGTTGGGGCCCGCCAAGGCTTTGTTTTTGACCAAAGGCTTGGCCTTGCCATCTTTGATCGCTAACACGGCGTCGCTGCCCGAAGGCTTGAAGCCCGCTTTCATGCCTGTGTCGGTGACAAAGATTGTGTCGTCCAACACCGCAACGTCGTTGAGAAAGGTGGCGCCCTTGACTTTAATTTCCCCCTTGGGGGCACCTGACGTTCTATCAAACATACGGACTGTATCAATGTCAGCCACGTAAAGCGTTTCGTTCAGGATTCCCATACCTTTGGGCGCGTTCAAAGTGACCTTGTTTGCGCCGCCTTCAATGAACTTGAGCTGTTTGACGGAACCATCGGTGGCAACGATGGAGATGAAGCCATTGCCGTCTTTGGTGAGAGGATCGCCTTTGATGTTGCTTACCAGGTAGTGGTCGGCGAGCTCGTCGTGCAGCACCGACTCCGGCGTCTCGAATCCCACGTCACCAATCACAATCGGCGGCGGAGGCTCTGGGGGAGCCTTGGGCGGTTCGGGGGCCGTTTCGATGGCTGGTTCGGGGGCGGCGGGCGCCGGCGGGCTGGGCGGCGGCGGCGCTTGTTTGCAGGCCAGAAAACAAGACAACCCTGCCAACACAACCATCCGAACACCCAACGCTTGCCTTTGCATGCGTGTACGCTACTCCATCGCGGCCGCGATGCCAAACGCCGGACCGCACGCCTATGTTTATGCTTGGGGCGATCGCTTTGCGGAGCCGGGAACCAGCGTAATCAAGGCCACGGCGCCCACGATGATGGCAGCTGCCACCAGGGTGCGCGTCGTCAGGGGCTCTGCAGCCAAGGCACATCCCAAGAAAACCGCAACCACGGGATTGACGAAGGCGTACGTGGACACGCGGGCGGGAGGGACCACCTGCAAAAGCCAAATGTAGGCCGAGTATGCGAGCAAAGAGCCGAACACCACCAAGAAGGCCACCGCGATAAGAGCTTCGGTTGAAACTGCGGCCCACGAAAACCGCTGCCATTCACCAGCAAGCAACGAAATCAGCAGCAAAGCGGCGCCCCCACTTAACATCTGCATGCTGATTGGCAGCAGCGGCGCCTGCGGCACGCGCGTTCGCCGCGACAGCAACGACCCCATCGCCCACGACAGCGACGCCAACAACACCACGATTACGCCCGCCGCATGCGCTTTGTCTTCCGCGCGCGCCGTGGTGGTTCGCCAACTGGCAATCACGTCAGGGCCCAACAACACCCCGATGCCCAGCATGCCGGCAAGCACGCCCGCGATCACGCCTGCAGAAGGTTTGCGTACGCCCCGCAGCCACTCTATCGCCACAATCCAAAGCGGCACGGTGCCCACAATCAAAGCCGCAAGCCCTGAAGGAATGTGCTGCACTGACCAGACCACGCCTCCATTTCCTCCAACCAACAGCAACAAGCCAGAGCCCGCGGTGTTGCGCCAGTGCGGCTGGGCGAAACGCGTTTTTCCTTGGGCTGCGTACCAGGCCCATAACAACAAACCCGCAACGAAGAACCTTGCAGAGCCCAAAAGAAACGGCGGCACGGTACGCACCCCGATGCGCATCGCCAGGTATGTGGAGCCCCACACCAGGTAAACCACCACGAACGCCACCGCAATTGCCATGCGCGAAGGCGTGCGCTCGGGCACGTTCATCGCAAACACGCCTCTTCTTGCGGTGCCAACATCTGGGGGTCGTTTGCTGCGCCGCGGGCGGCTTCCCACCCCAACATTGCGCGCTTGCGTTCCGGCCCCCACCGGTAGTCGCCGGCGTCTCCCAACGCGCGGATCACACGGTGGCAGGGGATAAGCCACGAAATGGGATTCTTGCCCACCGCGGTACCCACCGCGCGCGATGCGCCCTGCATGTCCAAGGTTTTTGCAATCGCTTGGTAAGAGGTGACGCATCCTTGAGGGATGGCCAACAACGCACGCCACACGCGCACTTGAAAGGCCGTGCCACCCACAAACAAGCTCAAGCCACTGGCCTGCGAGGTGGTCGCAAACGCGCGTTCCGACCAAGCCTTCGTTTCTCGCTGCGAGGGCTCGATGTGCGCTCGGGGGAAACTGCGCTGCAGGTCATTCAAAAGCGACACGCGCGAACTGCGAGATTCCGGCGGCGCTGCCGGGCATTCAAAACCTAGGCTGCAAATTCCGCGAGGGGTGGCCGCCACAAAACAGGTGCCAAACGGGCTGGAGTGCAATCCCCAAACGATGCGCAAGCCTTCGCCGCCGCTGCGATGGTCGCCGGGCGTGACCGCTTCCAGCGCAACGAACAAGTCATGCAGCCGCGAAGGGCCCGACAATCCTGCGTCCCAAGCCGCTTGCAGCAGCGACGCTGACTCCTGCAGGCGCCCGCGTGCATGCGACAGCGTCAGAAATTGCAAAAACCGTTTGGGCGAAACCCCAGCCCAACGTTGAAACAGCCGCTGAAAGTGAAAGGGGCTTAGGCCCACGTGCCGGGCCACAGTTTCCAACTCTGGCTGCGCGCGCCATTGATCGGCCAGGAACCGTAGTGCGGATTCGATGCGGGCGTAGTCGTCGGGGGCGGGCATGGCAGCTGGGGGCAGACTACTGAAACCAGTTGAATTTCCCACCCGGATCTTGCGGCGCTGGCGCCAAACGCCAATTAAACGACCGGAAAGTCTGAACGCCTGCGTGCTACGAATACCTGAGATGGAAGTCATGTGGGCGCTGGGCTTGGGGACCATGGTGAGTTTCCTCGGGTGTCTGCCGATGGCGGGGCCCAATGCCGCCTTGATCCTTCAGCGGTTGCTCGACGACCAGCGTCGCAGCGCTGCCATGCTGGCGCTGGGCGTTGCGGCAGCCGAAACGCTGTATGCGGCCGCCGTAGCCATTCCTTTGCCGCATGCCATGGCGCGCTTTGCAGCCTTTGTCCCCGCGTTTCGCATGGCTGGCGGGTTGATGGTTGCGGTGGCAGGACTGCTGCTGCTGTACAAGCCGCGCGTGCTGGTGATGAAAAGCGCCGCCGCAGCGCCCGCCAGCTTCGCAACGGGGGTGATTGTTGCGGGTCTAAACCCCACGCTGCTTGTTACGTGGACAGCGGTTTGTTCACTACTTTACGGCCATCAACTCCTATCACGCACCCTGACCTCTGCCGTGGCGTTTGCGGCGGGCGCGGGACTCGGGGATATGGTTTGGTACGTCGCAGTGGCGGCCACTTCGCAACGCTGGGCCCCGTATCTGAATGAACAGAGGCAAGCGTGGTTGATGCGAGGTTTGGGGGCCACCATGTTTATAGCGGCGATTTGGCTACTCACCCATGGGCCCGCCTGAGCGCGCGACGACTTATCTACTTACTGACTTATTGAGCGGCCGTCGGCGCAGCCAGATCAACCTCGGCCTCAAACTTCATCACTTGCCCTGGGGCCGGTGACAATTGCCAGGCTTGGATCTCGCGAGCCACACACGACAGAACGTCAGGTGTCGCCGGCTCTAGCGCAACCACCGCTGGTGACATCGGTTTGCCTGTGGCATTGATCTCGAACCTGATCAGCGCCCGACCCGCTGCCACATCGGCAGGAGGTTTCCGCTGTTCCATGGCCACTTGATATTTGCACCGCCACAAATTGGCGGTGCGGTCCGAGAAAGTGCCTGTCGGCGCAGCCATGGTGTCTGAAGCGCCCGCTGGACCAGAACCGGGCGCATTTCTCTCTTCCTGAGCTGCCATGGGCGGCGCCGGTTTTATGTCCAAATCGGCATTGGTCACGTTGATGTCATCAACGATCTCGCCTGCCGTGGGGGGAGACTCGGGCTGCGCGGAAGGCTGGCTTTGCGATTGCGCTTCGGCGCTGGCTGCGGTGGCCGCAACCACAACCCCCAAAATCCACACGGCGATCGGCTGACTCCATAAACGCATTAGTGTTCTCCTCGCTATAGACACAAACAATGAGTGCAAGGCCTGTACCAGTACCCAATCTGCGCGTTGGCTCTATTCTTGATCCGCGCCTTTCGCGCCGGTTACCCCCGCGTGACGATTTGACGTTACTTTCACGCCTGCAGCGTGCACAACGGCCAGCCGGTGTCGTAGTCTGAATTTGGTAATGCGTCCCGGTTTGCCGCTCTTGCTGTCAGAATTCGTTGAGGCTCTCGATGACAGCCCGTCGTGGACGCGGTTTCATTATCTGGATCGGCAGACAGGTGAGATCGCCACTGCGTTAACCGAGGACGTGGATGCCGCGGGAAACTTCGCTGACGTGCGAAAGGATCACCTGCGCTATGTGCGGATCGATGCGTTGCCGGCGTGGGTGCGTATGCAGATTCGCCAGCGCTTTGTTGAGCAGGTTGAAGATCCAACGCTGCGTCTTGACCTGGCAGACGCGCTGCAAGCGACCCACGCGTTTGTCGAGTTTCAGCGCCTGTTGCGCAACAATGGCGCGGCTCTAGAGGCGTTTGCGGCGTTTCGTATTGTGTCCTTGGCGGATGCTGCGCGGGAGTGGCTTGCCGCGCACAAGGTCAATGGCCTTGAATTAAAATAGACCCACCACGGCCCCCGTGCACAGCGTGGCCAACGTTCCGCCCAAGATGCTCTTGAAACCCAACTGCGCGATCTGAGACCTACGCTCGGGAACCATTTGGCAAAGGCCTCCCAACATGATGCCCAAACTTCCAAAGTTGGCAAAGCCACACAAGGCGTACGTCATGATCAGTCGGCTGCGGGCGCTCAAAGCTTCGGGCGGTAGTTGCGACATTTGCAAATAGGCCAAAAACTCGTTCAGCACCGTTTTTGTGCCCATCAACGCGCCCGCGGTGGCGGCTTCGTGCCACGGAATGCCCATAAGCCACGTGACGGGCGCCATCATCCAACCCAGCGCTCGTTGCATTGTCAGCGGCGCGTTGGCGATGTTCGGCAGCAGGCCCAAACCCGCATTCACCAAATGCACCAACGCCACAAGCACGATGAGCATTGCGGTGACGGTAAGGAAGATCTGCAAACCCGCTTCGGCTCCTTTGGTGATGGCGTCCATCGCGTTTTCGCTGTCGCCTTTTGACATTTCTCCCATGGTTTGTGTCACGGCCGTTTCAGGAACCAGCAACAAGGCCATTGTGACGGCGGCGGGGGCGCTGATGATCGACGCCGTGACCAAGTGTCCTGCGGCATCAGCCAGCACGGGCGAAATCAGTTGTGCGTAAAGTACCAACACCGTGCCCGAAATGGTGGCCATGCCCGCCACCATCAACACGAACAACTCAGACCGCGTGAGCTTGGCCAAGAACGGTCGAACAAAGATTGGCCCTTCCACCATGCCCACAAAAACGTTGGCCGCTGTGCCCAACCCCACGGCGCCGCCAATTCCCAAGGTCTTTTGCAGCGCCCATGAGAAGCCGCGCACGATCACGGGCAAAACGCGCCAGTGGGTGAGCAACGCTGTCAGCGCGCTGATCACTATGATCAAAGGCAACGCGCGAAAGGCAAAGATGTACGTGCCTGCGCCTTCGACGGAAGCAAACGGCAGCGGAGCGCCCCCCAGATATCCGAACACCATCGACGTGCCGGCCTCGGTGGCATTTTGAACCGCCATCACGAGCGCGTTGATTAAAGCAAAGCTTTTGCGCATGAACGGCACTTTCAAAATCGCCGCGGCCAAAACCACTTGCAGCCCCACGCCCGCCACGGCCACCTTCCAGCGCGCCGCTTTGCGATTTTCGCTTAGCAGCCACGCGATGGCCACGAACGCCACAACACCCAGGGCCGAATGCAGAGTTTGCATCACGGTTTGACCTCGGCTGGCGTGGCGTAGCGGACGGCCTCAGCGTCGTAGGCGTCGAACCCCACGGTTTGCCGCAACTGCGCGAACGACAGCATGCCTGCAGGTGTTTGCCCTGCCGCGAGCGCCGCCAACGCCTGTTGCATGGCAACCATAGCCGCGTTGATCAACGTCACGGGGTAGGCGGCGATTTTGAATCCCATGTCGGCGAGCTTCTGAGGCGGCAGGATGGGGGTGTCGCCATCTTCCAGCATGTTTGCCAGCATGGGCACAGAAACGCGTCGGGCGATTTGCGTCAACTCATGTTCATTGACGGGTGATTCTACGAACACGATGTCGGCGCCGTCATCGGCAAACGCTTGAGCGCGCCACAAAGCTTCTTCAAGACCATGGGTGGCGCGTGCGTCGGTGCGGGCCAAGATGAGGATCCCGGCGCCTTCATCGCGCGCATCGCATGCGGCGCGAATGCGGGCGCGCGCCTCCGATCGTGGCACGACTTGTTTTCCGCGCGTATGGCCACAACGTTTAGGCGCCACTTGATCTTCAATCATCACAGAGGCAAACCCCGCTTGCGCGTAACCGTGCACAGTGCGCTTGACGTTCATTGCGTTTCCGTAGCCGGTGTCGCCATCGCCGATCACAGGGATCTTCACCGCCGCGCAGATGTTTCGTCCTTGATCAAGCATTTCGCCATACGAGATCAACCCTGTATCGGGCGCTCCCAAGCGCGCCGCGGAAACCGCGAAGCCGCTCATGAACGTGAGCGGAAACCCGGCGGCCTGAACCAGCTGAGCTGACAAACCATCAAAGCAGCAGGGCATGGTGATAAGCCCTGGTTGCGCAAGCAGTTCGGCAAGCGCGCGGGCTGCTGGCGGGCGATGGCGGGCGGGGGCAGATTCCTGCGTCATGGCGGCATAGTTTCGCCCATGACGGCTGTCTTGTCTGCAACCGCAGTCCTTTGCGGCGCCCTGGTCACTCTTGCAAGGTTTTTTCAAGGGTTTTTCCTCGTGGAAAGGACCCGGAAATATGAGGCGGGTAAGCTTCAAAGCATCAGAGAAAGGAGGTGACGAAGTGTACAAGGATGCTGCCAAGGTGAAAGTAGACAGGTGCAAGGGGTGGAACCCATTCGCGAGCGAAGGTGAGACGGTGCAGGTTGTTGAGGTGGGCTTGTGGAGGCGCAGACGGGCTCCCGATAAGGACGCGCAGCCATCTGCAAACACTTCGACCCGGCAAGACGCGCGGGGGCTCTGGCCAGGGTCTCCGTGAACAGCGAGGAACACCGGAAGCCATAGAAGAGGGACAGCCCGGATCCTCATTCGCGCGGGGATCCGGGTTTTTTTATGGCGGGATGCTCTGGGTGCGGTTGCGATCAAGGCGAGAAAACTGGCGGCCAAAGCGTTGAGCGATTAAATGCTCGATACAAAGATTGGCGCCGCGCACCCGCCGCCTGTCACAAGTGACCTTGGCGCATTTGGTTTTCTCTTCTTTGATCTCGCCCAAATGTTCGGACAGCCGCGCCAAGCAATAGCCACGAATGGTTTCGATGCGGTCGATGTCGCGCAGACGGCTTGCGCCTGCGGGTTGTGGGCGACACAAAATAGCCCAGCCTTCAAGTTCTTCGGGCCACGACTGGAGCCAGTGGCGGCCACAGTCAGGGCATTGGCGCAGTTCCTCCCAGTCGCCGCTTTCCACCACGGCCCACTGAAGCACCTTGTCGTCATTGATGGGGGCCCATGCGGGGCGCGCCTGGCAGGAACAGTCAGCGGAGGGGTCTGACACGACGGTGCACCTTAGCGTGCCCGCGCTGCGCTGGGAAGCGCTTACATTTCCATACCCCGCGGGACCAGGCAAGTTGGCTGCAAAGACGTGGTGGTCACAGCAAGCCCTCGTCCTATACTGCCCGGCCTTATGTCTGCTCCCGAATCGCCTGTCTCAGCCGTGGCCTCGTCCCAGGATGCCTTTTCCATCCTGCGCGATCGCGGCTTTGTGCAACAAGTCACTGACGAAGCGGCCATCGCCGCGGCGCTGAAGGCCGGGCCGGTGACGTTTTATGCGGGTTTTGATCCCACAGCCGACAGCCTGCACGTGGGACACTTCGTTCCGCTTTTGGCGATGGCCCACTTGGCGCGCGCTGGCCATCGGCCCATCGCCGTTGTGGGCGGAGGAACCGCCATGGTGGGGGATCCCAGTGGCAAAACTGAAATGCGGCAGCTGCTGACCGCCGAAACCATCGCCGCTAACCTCAAAGGCATTGCAACTCAAGTGCAGCGCTTTGTGGAGGTGGGGGGACCTTCGGCGGTGGTGGTGGACAACGCCGAGTGGTTGCGTGAGCTTCGCTACCTTGATTTCCTTCGCGACATTGGCCGCCATTTTTCGGTGAACCGCATGTTGTCAGCCGAAGCGTACAAGGTTCGGCTTGAGCGCGGCTTGTCCTTCATCGAATTCAACTACCAGCTGTTGCAGGCCTACGACTTCTTGGTGTTGTTCCGCAAATACGGCTGCACGTTGCAGATCGGCGGCGACGATCAGTGGAGCAACATTTTGGCGGGCACAGATCTGATTCGCCGGCTTGAACAAAAAGAAGCCTTTGGGCTTACCTTCCCCCTGCTCACCACAGCGGCGGGCGCCAAGATGGGCAAAACGGCTGCAGGTGCGGTTTGGCTTTCTGCCGAACGCACCAGCCCCTTCGATTTTTACCAATACTTTGTGAACACCGACGATCGTGACGTCATCCGCTTTTTGAAGTTGTTTACGTTTTTGCCACTTGAGCAAATTGCGGTTTTCGCTCAGCTCGAAGGCGCCGATCTGCGCAGCGCCAAACAGGCGCTTGCGTTTGAGGTCACCAAGATTGTCCATGGCGAGGCCGCCGCGGACGCCGCGCAAAAAGGGGCACAAGCTGCGTTTGGCGGCGCAGGTGCCAGCGCCAATGTGCCCACCCATGCGTTGTCGTTGGCGGAACTTGCGCCGGGCCTGAAGCTGGTGGATCTGTTGGCGGCTTGCGGGCTTGCGGCGTCGAAGAGCGTGGCGCGCCGCTTGGTTTCGCAAGGCGGCGTCAGGTGGGGTGACAACAAAATTGAAGACGTTGATCACAGCGTTCGGGCGGGTGACGTGCCGGATGGAGGGGTGTTGCTGCATGCAGGGAAAAAACATTTGCGACGCATCGTTGTGCAATAGGCAGGTGTCATGAACTGGCTGGCCATCGCCACACCGTGGTTGGCGAGCGTGAGCCTGCTGGGTTCGCCTTTGTTTGCCTACGCCGCTGGGCCCCCTGTGGGTTATGGCCTGTTCTTGTTCAGCCTTGCGTGCGCGCTGGTGGGCTTGCCCGCCAACTTGTGGTTGGCTTGGCGCAAGCGCGAGCCCAGCGCTTGGGGCCGTGCGGCCGTTTCGCTGCTGCCGCTTTTGCTAGCCCTGGCGACCTTGGCCCTATCCATAGGGAAACCCATGATCAATGACGTTGCGACCGATTTGGAGAATCCACCCACTTTGCGCGTATCCGGGCAGCCTGTGCCGTTTCCTGACGCATCAAAACGGGAACTCGCCGTGGGGGGGCCCAAGCCGTGGCTGACAAGCGCGCCGGTTGAAAAGGTTCAAGCCATCGTGATGGCGGTGATTGCCAACCGCAAGGGGTGGGCGCTTGAGCAAACCGCGCCGGGGCGAATTAAGTTCGTGGCCACCTCGCGAATTTTTCGCTTCAAAGACGATGTGGTTGTGCGCATCGAGGCGACGCCGGATGGCACCCGCGTGGATGTGCGGTCGCGCTCGCGCATGGGCAAGGGCGATATGGGCGCCAACGCCAAGCGCATTGATGAACTGCTTGCGGCGGCTCGTACATTGCTGCCTGGCTGAGCGCACCACCTAGGAACTCGTGGAGACTTAGCCACGGGACTGCTACCATCGACGCGTGTCTGAAACCGAGACAAAGCGCGTGCTGGTGGCCGATGACGAAGCCAACATCCGCCGCGTGCTGGAAGCCATCTTGCGGCGCGAAGGCTACGAGGTGGTGACCGCGGCCAACGGCAACGAAGCGCTAGAGCGGATGAATCGTGGCGTGAACACGGTGATCACCGACTTGAAAATGCCGGGCCTGGACGGCATGAGTTTGCTCAAGCGTTTGTCCAACGACTATCCCGACGTTCCCGTGGTCATGATCACCGCGCACGGCTCGGTGGAAAACGCTGTGGAAGCGGTGAAACTGGGCGCCTTCGATTACCTTGAAAAGCCATTCGAGCAAGAGCAGATTCGGCAATTGGTGGCCAAAGCGCTCAACACCAACGCCTTGTCCCGCCGAGATGTGGCCCCAGAGCCTGAGGGCGCGGCGGGCCGCTTTCGTTTGGTGGGGCAGTCTACCGCGATCAAGCAGGTGTATGCCGTCATCGACAAGGTTGCCGACACACCCTCAACGGTCTTGGTCACCGGCGAGTCTGGCACCGGGAAAGAACTCATTGCCCGCGCGTTGCACGAAAACTCGTCGCGGCAACACGGCCCGTTTATCAAGATCAACTGCGCCGCCATTCCCAAAACGCTCATGGAGTCCGAGCTGTTTGGCTACGAAAAGGGTGCGTTCACAGGCGCTGTGGGGGCAAAGCCAGGACGCTTTGAATTGGCTCACGAAGGCACCTTGTTTCTCGACGAAATCGGCGAAATTCCCGTGGAAATGCAGGTCAAGCTGCTGCGGGTGCTGCAGGAGTCGGAGTTCGAGCGGGTGGGGGGGATCAAAACCATCAAAGTTGACGTGCGCGTGGTGGCCGCCACCAACCGCGATCTGCAGGCGGACCTGCAAACTGGCGCGTTCCGGGAAGATTTGTTCTACCGGCTCAACGTTGTGCCCATTCAGCTGCCACCCTTGCGCGAACGCGTGGAAGACATACCGGCGCTCGTTGATCACTTCGTGGGCAAATTCAACGATCGGCTCAAAAAGAAAATCAGCGCTGTAGAGCCCGAAGCCGTGGCCAAACTGGTGGCCTACAGCTGGCCGGGCAACATTCGGGAGCTTGAGAATCTGATTGAGCGCACCATGCTGTTTTCCGAAGGGGCCATGATTCGGCTCACGGACCTGCCGGCGGATCTGCCTGCAAGCAAAGCCGACCCGCACAAACACGCTGTCGAGAAGGTCGAGGCCCGCTCAAGCGGCTCCCATTTGGCCGTGGCGGCCGAAAAAACGCTGCCCCCAGGCGACGAGCCTACGCTTCCCCCCGCGTCTGTCAGCCACTCGGAAGGGGTTAGCTCGCTGAAGGAGGCCGTGCGCGCCGAAACCGAGCGGGTTGAACGGGAGCTGATCCAGCGGGCGCTTGACGAAACCGGGGGCAACGTGACCCAGGCGGCCCGCAAACTGAAGATCTCCCGCAAGAGCCTGCAAACCAAAATGAAGGAATTGGGCCTGCGGGACAAAGAATCGGGTTAGGCGCACAAGTGCGTGCATCCAAAAGCCTCGCCTCCACTGGTTTGTGTTATTGTCCCGGGCGTCGCCGTGCCTCGAACCGTTTTGACGTTCCGCCCGCGCTTCGTGGGCCGGGTTAGTGCCTTGACCGCCTTCGCTTGGGGGGCGGGCGTTTTGGCGTTGTTGGGCCCTCTCTCCCCGGTGCAGGGCGCCGAGGTGACGCGCTTGGTGTCTGCCGGGGATGACAGCAACCCCCACGACGTCAACTTGTCGCTCGCCTACCGGCGCAGCACGCGTGAATCGACCTTGGTGCGGGAAAGCATCTCGCCCACGGGTCAGGTGGTAAGGCAGAACGACCAGCTTTACCGACAGATCCGCAACATGATGGACGTGCGCATCGACGTGGGGCTGTTGCCCGACGTGGGTATGTACCTGCACCTGCCGGTTGTGATTTCTGACGATCGATCGCTGTCGTTTGATGGCAGCAACGCCGGCAATTCGTCGCTGCTGCGCGACGGGATTCTTCCCGGGTTCGGGCAAGGCAGCTACGGCCTTGATGCCAACAACGCGCGGGCGTTCGCACACCCTTCTGATCAGACCTTCCAGGGGCCCACCCGAAAGGGGCTTGAATGGCTGGCCTTTGGCTTTACCTGGGGCATGTTCAATCAAAATCGCGTGCCGTCCGAGCCCACCTGGGTGATGGGACTTGAAGCCCGCGTGGATGTTTCAACCGCCATGCGTTTTGATCCCGCTCGGCCCATGGCCAACACCGCCGTGGGGCCCGGCTACCACCAGCTGGTGGCTTCAACCATGGTGTCGCGTCGGTTTGGTGCGCTTGAGCCGTATATGGGCGGCTGGTACATGTTCCCGATCAAAACCTCCACAAGTCCCTTCAAGGCACAGGGATTGGGGGCAAATGCCTTTTCGGATCCGCAACACCAGGCGCGGCTGGTGGCGGGCATCGAAGCCACGGTTTGGGAGCGGCCCGGCGACCAGCAAGCGATCAGTTTGGAATTGCGGGCTCATATGGAAAACCGATTTTTGGGCTTAGCGCGGGGCGAGCTTTGGGAGCCACTGTCCGGCTCATCCTTGTGCCCCGACACCCCCGCGGCTTGTCGTCCGGGGCTTGACGACCGCGACATCACTGGTGATGGCAAGATCGATCCCAATCCAGGCATCACGCGCAGCCCAAGCTACGGGATCTTCGGCGGCGACCTGGGCCTCAACGTGCGCGCAGGCGCTTCGGTGCGATTTCGAGGGCTGTTCGGGATGACGGCTGAACAGGGCCGCTTTTTAACCGATGGCCGCTCGGGCTACGGGGCCTACGATACGCCCGGGCGCCGCTTTTATGTGAAGAACGCGCACGGCTTTCATCTTTTGCTCGATGGCGCTTTGTTGTTTTAGTGGCGTTACTCAGGCATTGGCTTTTCGCAACCCAGCACCAGCGCATAAGCCTGGCGGCGCGGAAGCCCGGCCTCGAATGCCAAACGGGCGGCGGCATCGCGCGCGCTTAACCCTTGCGAGAGCAAAGCCCGCGCTTTGTCTTGCAACTCTTCCGCGGTGGTGACGGTGGCGGCCGCGTCCAAAGCGCCCGCCACAACCAACGTGATTTCCCCCAAGGGACGTTCGTCCTCGTAGCGGTGCGCAAGTTCGCTCAGAGAGCCTCGCACGAATTCTTCGTACGTTTTTGTGAGCTCACGCGCCACGGTTGCGTTGCGGTTGCCGAAAACCTCGTGCATGTCGTGCAGAGCCTCGGCCGTGCGCATCGGCGACTCGAAGAAGATCAGCGTCGCTTGCAACGCCTTCACCTGGCTTAAAGCCTCGCGGCGCGCTTGGGTTTTGCGTGGCAAGAAACCACCAAAGTAGAACTTGTCCGTGGCCAAGCCCGAGGCCACCAATGCTGCCAGCACCGCCGATGCCCCTGGAACCGGAATCACGCGAACGTTGGCTTCGATCGCGGCGCGCACCATTTTGTACCCAGGGTCAGACACCGCGGGCGTTCCCGCTTCGCTAAACAGCGCAACCGAGCGCGCGTTGGCAAAATGCGCGGCCAATTCGGTGGCCCGCTGTTCTTCATTGCCGTCGAAGCAGGACGATACGCTTCTGGAGATCCCCAATTCGCCCAGCAGCCGCAGGGCAGAGCGCGTGTCTTCTGCGTAAAGCACGTCGGCCGTGCGCAAAACCTCTGCGCCACGTGCGGACAGATCCGCCGGATTGCCCAGCGGTGTCGAAACGAGATAAAGCGCGGCCCCAGCCATATCGGCAAGATAACAGATAACAAATAACAGCTTCTGGCCGGTCACCCGCGCCGGAAGCCAAAGCCGCTTACCTCACGATGGTTTGGGCGCTGCTGTGGGCGGGGGTTGGTGCAGGGGGTGCAGGGGGCGGTGGTGGTGG
>JBBSJE010000065.1:0-29992 GCA_038257535.1 Polyangia bacterium | reverse complement strand
GATGCGGCGGCGCTCATGGTCAAGAACGATGAACACGTACAAAACTCGGAACGTGGCCGTGGGCACAACGAAGAAATCGATGGACGCAAGATCCCTGGTGTGGTTGGACAGAAACGTGCGCCAAGTCTGCGATGGGGGCTTGCGGCGCCTGCGCATGTAGCGGGAGACAGTAGCCTCGCTGATGTCGCTCCCCAGCTTAAGCAACTCGCCATGAACGCGGGGAGCGCCCCACGTTGGATTCTCCCGGGCCATCTGGCGTATGAGTTTCCGAATTTCCACGTCCGTCTTCGGTCGCCCGCCCTTCTTGCGGCTTTTCCAAGTCCAGTACAGCCTAAAACCCATACGATGCCAGCCGATGACGGTCTCGGGTTTAACGATGATGAGAGCATGGCGCCAGTCAGTTCAATCATTCCGTGGAGGATGGGGTTTTGAGGACCCACAGCGTGCGGCAAGCTGCACGACAACGCTTCTAACAATGCCTGGGCCATCGCAGCCCCCCACCATGCAAAAACGGGGACCTGGATTGCTCCAAGCCCCCGCTTTTTAGGCAGTTATGTGTGCGCCAGCGACCTAGAAGTCGTCGCCGCCCATGCCACCCATGCCGCCCATACCACCCATGCCACCGCCGCCACCGCCGCCAGCACCAGCGCCAGCCTTTTCCTTCTTAGGCTTCTCGGCAATCAGCGCTTCAGTGGTCAGCATAAGCGCTGCCACGGAGGCTGCGTTTTGCAAAGCCGAGCGAACCACCTTGGCAGGATCGATCACGCCAGCCTTCACCAGGTCTTCGTACTCTTCCGTTGCGGCGTTGAAGCCGAACGAGCCTTTGCCGTTGCGCACCTTGTCCACAACGATCGAGCCGTCTTGGCCCGCGTTCTGAGCAATTTGGCGCAAGGGTTCTTCAATGGCGCGACGAATGATCTTGATGCCGTATTGGCGATCATCAGTGAAGTTCAAAGCGTCCAGAGCCGAAGCGGCGCGCACAAGCGCAACGCCACCGCCAGGAACGATGCCTTCTTCCACCGCAGCGCGGGTGGCGTGAAGCGCGTCTTCCACGCGGGCCTTCTTCTCTTTCATCTCTGCCTCGGTGGCAGCGCCCACCTTGATCACGGCCACGCCGCCTACCAACTTGGCCAGACGCTCTTGCAGCTTCTCGCGGTCGTAGTCGCTCGTGGTCTCTTCGATCTGGTTGCGGATCTGCTTCACGCGGCCGTCGATGTCGGCCTTTTGGCCAGCGCCTTCAACGATCGTGGTGTTGTCCTTATCAACCGAGATGCGCTTTGCGCGGCCCAGGTCTTTGAGGGTAACGCCTTCAAGCTTCAGACCGAGATCCTCGGTGATGGCTTGCGCGCCCGTCAACACGGCGATGTCCTTCAACATCTCCTTGCGACGATCACCAAAGCCTGGAGCCTTCACGGCCGAAACCGCGATCGTGCCGCGCAGCTTGTTGACCACCAAGGTGGCCAAGGCTTCGCCGTCGATCTCTTCAGCAATGATGAACAGCGGGCGGCCGCTCTTCGCCGTTTGCTCAAGCACGGGCAGAAGATCCTTCATGCTGCTGATCTTCTTTTCGTAGACCAGGATGTAGGCGTCTTCGAGCACGCACTCCATGCGCTCGGCGTCGGTCACGAAGTAAGGCGAAAGGTAGCCGCGGTCAAACTGCATACCTTCAACCACGTCCAGGGTTGTATCCATGGACTTGGCTTCTTCAACCGTGATCACGCCTTCTTTGCCAACCTTCTCCATGGCCTCGGCCAAAAGGTCGCCAATGAGCGTCTCGCCGTTGGCGCTGATGGTGCCAACCTGAGCGATTTCGGTCTTGCCCTTGGTGGGCGTGGCTTGCTGCTTGAGGTTCTCAACGATGGCGGTCACGCCAGCGTCGATGCCGCGCTTGAGATCCATGGGGTTGTGGCCAGCGGCAACAAGGCGTGCGCCTTCGTTGTAGATGGATTGTGCCAGCACGGTGGCGGTGGTGGTGCCGTCGCCTGCGGTGTCAGAGGTCTTGGAAGCCACATCCTTCACCATCTGGGCGCCCATGTTGGCAAGCTTGTTTTCAAGCTCGATCTCTTTGGCCACAGTCACGCCGTCTTTGGTAACGGTGGGGCTGCCCCATGATTTTTCGATCACCACGTTGCGGCCGCGGGGCCCCAGGGTGACCTTCACGGTGTTGGCCAAAAGGTTCAGGCCATACGCAATTTCATTGCGCGCAACCTGTGAAAATACAATGTCTTTAGCTGCCATGGTTCAGTCTCCAGTTCTTACTTCTCGAGAACGGCCAGAACGTCATCCTCTTTGAGGATCAGGTGTTCTTCGCCATCAATTTTGATTTCGTTGCCCGAGTACTTCGAGAACAACACTTTGTCGCCGGCCTTCACCTCAAGTGCGCGCAGCTTGCCGTCTTCTTGCAACTTGCCGTTGCCCACGGAAACCACCAGCGCCTCTTGGGGCTTTTCCTTGGCGGTGTCGGGGATGAACAAGCCACCCGCGGTCTTGGTTTCTTCTTCAATGCGCTTGACCAGGATCCGGTCATAAAGAGGTCGTACTTTCATTTCATTCTCCTTGTGTTGTCTCTGCGATTCAAAAATTGTGCGGCGCGGGCTGCGCATGCCGACGAGCTGGCTATTTGGCGGCCTTCGGGGTCGTGTCGGAGGCTTTCTTCTCAGGCTTCGCCTCGGCTTTGGTCTCCGTTTTCGCCTCGGTTTTCGCCTCGGCTTTGCTTTCCCCGGAAGCGGGCTCTGAAGCCCCAGCCTTTTTGCCGCCCTTCGACGAGCTGTACAGATCCGAATACCAACCACCGCCCTTCAATTGAAAGGAGGTGAGGCTGATGAGGCGTTCAACTTTTTCCTCTGTGCACTTCGGACAAACCTTCACAGGCTCGTCCGCCATTTTTTGCGACTCTTCAAATTCGTGGCCACATGCGTTGCAGCGGTACTCGTAGATGGGCATCAGCTCTCCAGGCTTGCGCGAGCCTTAGGTATAAGCACATCGATACGACTGTCAAGCAACCATCGAGAGTGCCAGCCGAATTAGAAATTCGCGTTTAATTTCAATACCTTAAGGTACGTCGATTTCGCCGGCGCTAAACCCGAGTGGCTGCCAACTGAGCGGGCGACTCCCGGAAGTTGGTGGCGGGGCGTGTCGGAACGTCGACGCGATAGTGCAAATCCTGTAAGCCTTGGGGCAAATGGCTGACGTGATATTGCCCAAAGCTTGGCCGCGCCCCAGGGGCTACGCGCATGGCATGGCGGCCTCAGGCCGGGTGCTGGCGATCGCGGGACAAATTGGTGGCAAGCCACCCAAGATGGAATTGCCCCGAGGCTTCGCGGCGCAGTTTGCGCAAGCGCTCGCCAATGTGTTGGCCGTGGTGAGCGCCGCTGGGGGGCACGCTGAGCATTTGCTGTCACTTACCATCTACGTGACCGACCAGCGGCTTTACCATTCTGCCTCCGACGAGGTGGGGGCGGCGTGGCGTAAGTTGTTTGGCAGCCACTACCCCGCCATGGCTTTGGTGGAAGTCAAAGGGCTCATCGACGCCGAGGCTCTGGTTGAAATCCAAGGTTTGGCGGTCATTCCTTAGCTGGATCTCCCCCGCCGCCCCAGCGCCATGACCGCAAGTTCTCAAGCTGACGCCGAAGCAAAACGCACGCTGCGGTTTTGGGCTCTATGCGACGTGATCTACGGCGTGGCGCTCGCAACCCTTGTGCTGACCTTCGTGCCTTGGAAATGGCCCTTGGCCAACGTGGTGCTTTTGACCTATCTGGCTGCCCACGTCGCCACGGCGCCTGGCTTGTGGCGGCAGCAACGTTGGGCGTGGCGCATGGCCACAACAACGGCATTTGTGGGTCTAAGCCTAGCCGTGATCAGCGTGGCAGGTTTGGTGGCCTCGTGGGCGTATCTAAAAGGCGTTTATGGCAGCTTCGGCAAAGGCGCGTCGCTGGTAAGTCTCTTGTTGGCCGCCACTGCAGGACAGGTTTTGGGTTTGTACCCGGCGTTGCGTTTGCGTGCGTTGCTGAGGCACTGCGTTCGCGCGCAAATGCAAGCGGGCCGAGCGGCGGCCACAGGCATGGGGGTGGTGCTGGGGCTTTGTTTGGGCTTGCCCATGGGGTTGTACAACCACCATCGCATGGTGGTGCAGGCGCCCACGCCCGTGGCAACAGCGCAGGCGGCGTTGGGTTGGATGCGCGCGGCCTTACAAACATCGGCACCCGCCGAGGCTGCGGAGCTGCGGCTGCCTCTGCGCCATGAAACCTTGATTGTGTCGTTGTTTGATGGTGGCCACATGGTGGCGCGCGCCCAAGGCCAGGGGGCCACATGGCAGCAAGCGCTCAAACAAGTGCACGCCCAGCTGGCGAGCCACGCATCCGTCAAAGAGCACCTTCAAGGCCGCTTGAAGCTCGACCATCCGCTGGGATTTGCGCCCGTGTTGACGTGGCCAGCGTTCGCGGAAGCCCTGGGCTTCGAGCCAGGCCGTGATGGATTGCGGGTGGTGGGTGATTCCACCGCGATGTTGCTACCCGATGATGTCATCGCGGCTGATGTGTACGGCACCACGCCTCTGCTGCCGTTTCTTCCGGAAGTTCGGTTGGGCATCTCCCCGGATTGGGTCCGCCAACAACTAAACGCTCCGCCACACGCGCAGCTGCAACGTTTCGCCACCGAAAGCTGGATGGAATGCGCAGCGCCCAACACAGGCGTTTGTGGTGTGCAACGAGGTGTGGTGCAGCTGCCAACGTTCACCACGAAAAACGCGGCGCTTGCCGCCGGGCAATACATGCTTCAACATCAAAAGCCCGACGGAACCTTTACCTATGTGTACAGGCCCTGGCTAAACCTAGACCAGCCCGCGGGATACAACTTCGCTCGTCACGCAGGCACCGCCTACACGCTGGCTTTGTTGGCGCCCCTGGCGCCCGAGTTGGGGTTTGCTGCGGGTGGCGCGCAGGCGTTGCAGTGGCTGATGTCCCACGCCGCCCCCGTATGTGGGGACCACCTGTGCGTTCGTGAAGGACCGCTGGCGAAGGTGGGCAACAACGCTTTGGCGCTGTTGGCGTTGATTGCGTACCAAGAAAGCAGCCAAGACCAAAGCTGGGCCACCAGCAGCGCGGGTCTCGCGCGGTTTTTGCTGTCGCTACAAAAGCCTTCAGGCGATCTGGTGCCCGCGTACTTGCCCAATGAACAACGACCTGCGCAAGAGATGCCCGCGCAAATGTTTGCCTCTGAGGAAGCGGCTTTTGCCTTGGCCAAGGCGGGGCGGGTGCTAGGCGATCCAAAACTTATCGAAGCGGCGGCGCGTTTGCTGAACTTTCTAACACAAGAAAAATACGCCGACTTTTTGGGCCGCTTCAGCTATGGCGCCGACAGCTGGACTTGCATGGCGGCGGCGGAGTTACCGGCCAGCGTGGTGCAGGCCAACGTCGTGGACTTTTGCTTGGGCTACGCAGATTTCCTGGCCCGCCTGCAGTTTGGTGCCAATGAGCACGACCCCGCGTTTGCGGGGCATTATGGTTTTTCGCACGTGCTTGTGCCGCAAGCGCCAGCGGCCGCGGGCTTTGCCGAAGCGCTCACCGCCACACTGCAGCTGGCGCGCGCTCATCGTCGATCCACAACGCAATTGCAGCCGCAGGTTGTGGCCGCTTTAAATGCGCTCAAACGCGATCAGCTGCGGCCCGGCAATGATCATATGGCGCTGGTGCCCGAGCGCGCGTGGGGAGGCATTCGGCGATCGGTGGTGCAATCTGATGTGCGCATCGACTTTGTTCAGCACGCCGCGGCCGCGCTGGCCCACGGCGTTGCTTTGGGCCTATAGCGCCCCCAGCTGGCCACGGCCGCGCCCAACGGCTATGGTTTGCGCATGCCTTCCGCTGGCGAAGCAATCGATTGGCAGCGCGTTGCCGAAGACTTTGAGGTCAACAGGCATTTGCTGTGGCTCAATAGCTGTGGCATCGCGCCTATGCCCTCGCCTGTGCGCGAGGCTGTCAGCGCGCATCTGATTGATTACGGACGCAAAGTCATTCTGGGCGTCACCTCCGATGCCGATCTGCTGTCGCGCATTCGCCATCATCTCGCGCCTTTGATTGGCGCCCCACCCGCCCATGTGGCGCCCATTCACCACACCACCGAGGGCATGACCTTCGTGAGCTTGGGGCTTGATCTGGCCGCAGGCGATCAGCTCGTGCTTATGGACAACGAGTACCCCAGCAACGTGTACCCTTGGCAACACTGGACGCACAAAGGGGTGAAGCTTGTCACCCTAGACGATGGCCCCACCCCTTCACATGTGTTGGATTCGGCACGGCGGCTGCTAACCCCGCAAACCAAGCTGCTTACGGTGTCGGCCGTGCATTGGTGCACCGGCATGCCTCTGCCCTTGGCCGAATTGGGCGCCCTGTGCAAGGCGCGGGGGGTGATGTTCGTTGTGGATGGCGCGCAAGGCGTGGGTCATGTGCCCATCGATGTGGTGGAACAGAACATTGACGTACTCGCGTTCTCGGCATGGAAGTGGTTGCTGGGCCCGCTGGGCTTGGGGGCTTTGTACATGAGCCCGCACGCGCTGCAAACGCTGGCGTTTCCGTTCAAAGGCACGGGATCCGTGGTGAACGATCACCAGTACTTTCCCTACCGCGACGACATCAAGCCCGGCGCCGACAGATACGTGGTTTCCACCCAGAGCTTCACAGATTGGGTGCATTTCGACGCCAGTTTGGCTTATCTAGCCAAGCTGGGATTCGAAAACGTTCGCCAGCGCGTGGCTGAGTTGTCCACGCATTTAACCCACGGTCTGCGCGGTTTAAAATTTGAAGTGGCGGCCGATGCCTTTGCGCCCGCAAGTTCGTCCATTGCGGTTGTGCGCCACCCAAAAATCGACGCGCAAGCCATGGTTGAGGCGCTGACGCAACAAAACATCGTGGCCGCTGAACGCAAAGGCTGGCTGCGGATGGCGCCTCACATCCATCTCACGGAAGCGCGTATCGACCAGGCCCTCAAGGCGTTGGCGCAGATCGTGGGCGGCTGACCGCTAAAGCCACTGGGCGAAGTGTTGCATGGCCCAAGCTTCCGCATCATAGCGAGGGCGAAACAGGGAACCACCCACAAACCCCGTGTGGCCACCGGATTGCGTAAACCGCTCCGACAGGTGCGGGTTGGTTGAGATGACATCGCCTGGCCAGCACGACGCAGGCACAAACGGATCATCGGCCGCAGACACCAGCAATGTAGGCCGAACCACCCGGGACAAAAAGTGTCGCGATGAATTTCGCTGCCAATAATCTTCGGCTGAGGCGAAGCCAAACAATGGCGCCGTGACAAGATCGTCAAACGCGTGCAGCGTCTTGCAGGCCATCACTTGCTTGTCGGTAAAGGGCAGCTTGTGCTGGCGTGCGGTTTCGCAAGCCTTGCGCTTGAGCGAGCGCAAAAACCGTTCGCGGTACACCCACGCCAACACGCCAGGGCCATCCAAACAACGCGCGCAGGCGGCCAGATCAAATGGCACCGAGATCGCCACCGCTGCCACCAAGGGACAGCTTGCGCCCATTTCCCCCATCCATTTGATAAGCGCGTTGCCACCCAGCGAAAAACCGCACGCCACCACCGGCGCGCCACCCCAGCGGCTCTGCAATTGCTTCACGGCAAAGGCAATTTCATCGGTTTTGCCGGAATGGTAAAGCTCGGGCACCTGGGGAGGCGTGGGCCCGCAGGAGCGAAACTCCAGCACCGCGCCGTTGTATCCCGCCCGCGCCATCGCCAACAGCATGCCCTGGATGTACGAGGACTCGTAGGATCCCTCCAATCCGTGCAGCAGCAGAACCCCGGGTTTTGCGGGCTGTTCTGGGAGCAACACCAAATCCATCGCATGGCCATCGGAGCCCGTCCAAACCTCCCTATGTACAAGCTGGGAAATGCGCCTGCGCACCACCGCTGGCCATATGGTTTGCGCGTGGCGATTGCCAAGACCCCACGCCGGACGAAAACAAAGCGGGTTGGTCACCTTGCGAGCTTGGCTTCTGGATGCTGAACTGTCGACGGTCCCTTCTGCTCAACCTCGTCGGCTTGCAAACTTGTAAAAACCGGTGCTGCTTTCAATCCTTTTCATCATTGCGGGACTGGCGCTGTTGGTGGGCGGCGGCGAGCTCTTGGTGCGCGGTGCCAGCCACATGGCCCTGCTGGCGCGGGTCACCCCTGCCGTTGTAGGTTTAACCGTGGTTGCGGCCGGCACCAGCATGCCAGAGATGGTGGTGTCCGTGCAGGCGGCGCTTGCGGGCAACCCCGGGCTGTCGGTGGGCAATGTGGTGGGCTCGAACATCTTCAACCTTGCCTTGATTCTGGGCGTTGCGGCCCTCGTACGCCCTCTGAGCATTCAGAGCAATTCGGTGCGAATGGAATGGCCGGTGATGTTGCTTGCGTCGTTGCAAATGCACCTGCTCTCGCGCGACGGTATTGTGGACCGTTTTGAGGGCGCGTGTTTGTTGTCGGCCCTCGTCGCGTTTGTGGCCTACTCCGTGTGGATGGCGCGAAGGGAACTTCCTACCGTTGCAAACACGCCAGTCGCCGCTTCCACACCGCCCGAGCCGGGCAGCACAACACGCGCTTGGGCAATCAACGCCTTTTGGGTGCTGCTGGGCATCGGATTGCTGGTGGCGGGTTCAGAAGCCTTGGTTCGCGGCGCCGTGGCTGTGGCGTCTACCTTGGGCGTTTCAGACACCGTCATCGGACTTACCGTCGTTGCCGCAGGCACCAGTACCCCTGAGCTTGCAGCTTCGGTGGTGGCTTCCTGGCGCGGCAAAGATGACATAGCTGTGGCCAACATTTTGGGATCTAACATATTCAACATCTTGGGAATCGCGAGCACCACGGCTGTGATCGCGGACTTGCCGGTGCCGGCTCAAATCATCGCGTCGGACAATTGGTGGATGATCGGCTTCACCTTGTTGTTGTTTCCCTTGATGCGAACCGGCCACCGAATCAATCGCCTCGAAGGCGCCGTTTTGCTTGGCGGGTTTCTAACGTACATCACCTTGCTGGTTGTACGGGTTTAACGCCACCCCACGGCGACGCCGCAAGCTATTCGAGCAAGCTGCGCAACATCCAAGCGGTTTTTTCGTGTATTTGCATGCGTTGAGTGAGCAAATCACAAGTGGGCTGATCGTTGGCTTCTTCGGCCGTAACAAAGGCCGCGCGCGCGGTTCGCGCCACCGCCTCGTGCCCCTGCACCAACAAGCGAATCATGTCTTGCGCCTTGGGGATGGCGTCTTCCTCTTGAATTGACGACAACGCCACAAACTGCTTGTACGTTCCCGGCGCGGGGAACCCCAACGCACGAACGCGCTCGGCCACGGCGTCCACCGCCAAAGCCAATTCGTTATAGTGCTGCTCGAACATAAGGTGCAGCGTTTGGAACATGGGCCCGGTGACGTTCCAATGAAAATTATGGGTCTTCAAATACAACGTGTAGCTGTCCGCCAAAACCTTCGACAAGCCCAAAGCGATCTGTTCACGGTGTTTTGAATCGATGCCAATGTTCACGTCCATAGCGCCCCTCCTCAAAAATTTCGGATTCGAAGCCTACCACCACCGCTGACGTTGTCTCGCGGCTCCAACAAGAACACCAGCGCCCCCGCCACCAACAACCCCACGTTACGGGCCAGCGTCCAACCAGTGATCGGGCCTTCAGCCCCCCCAAAGCAGCCGCAATCGATGTTGATGCCCTGAAAATACGCAAATCCCACCGCCACTGTAAACATCATCACCATGGTGGTGATCAGCAACGCGGATGCCTGGCGCCAGGCGTGCGGCAACACCAACAATCCCAACGCCGCCACAATCTCGATCGCCGGCAAAATCGCGGCCAGAAGGGCCGTGCCGCTGTGAATGAGCTGGTAGTTGGATATCTCTAGCGCAAACCGCGTGGGATCACGCAACTTCATCACCCCCGCCACCACAAACAACACGGCCAATCCCAGCCGCAAGGGCAGCGCCACCGTTTGGCGCCAGCGCAAGCTTGCCTGCGATTCATTCATGGTTGCTTCCTGTCGTTGGTGCGTGTTCGTGGCGCGCTTCGGCGCATTCGGGGCACGGTCCCGAAGCGCAGGCAAAGCCAGCTTGATCCCATGCGGCAAACCCGCCCTCAATCACCGCCACCCGCAACTTGCCGTTCGCATGCCGGCGCACAAGTCCATCGGCCACAGCCACAGCGTCGTTGGTGCTGTCGCCGTACACCACCACCGTGTGGTGCTCCGAGAGCATTTGCGGCACCGCCTGCGCCACCCCACCCGGCGCGGCACACGGCAGATGTACGGCGCCGGCCACGTGCCCGGTTGCGAACTTTTCCGCCGACCGCGCGTCGGCCACCAGAACCTTTGGATCCGCACACAAACGATTGGCTTGCTCGGGCGAAAGCCGCTCGACCGGTTGTGCCATGTTGGCCACTTTGCAAACGCCAGCGGCCGCCACCGAACGCAAAGGCACGCCGTCGGGCCTAATGGCGTTGAACACAAGACCAGCCACCGCGCCGAGCGCGGCCAACGCGGCCACTCGCATGACCAAACCCAGCATCGACAAGGGGAGCATGACGCGGTTCCTAGATTAGTCGTGCGCGCGCGCGATTGCGACCCCTTTTGCCGGCAAGGCCGCGCATGCCAAGGCAGGGCCCCGGGTGCCTGCTAATCTGCGGGGCATGGGCACGCCCCACCTCGAACACCACGTCTTCATTTGCACGAACCGTCGCGATCCCAACAACCCCAAAGGCTGTTGCGCCAGCAAAGACGCCGAAAAGGTGCGCGAAGCGTTCAAGCGGTTGGTGGCAGAGCAAGGTTTGCGAGGCACCGCCCGGGCCAACGCCGCGGGATGCCTTGACCAATGCGAACACGGGGTGACAGTGGTGGTTTATCCTGAACAAGTTTGGTACGGGCACGTCACCGCCGAGGATGTGCCCGAGATTATCAAGAGCCACATTTTAGGCGGCGTTCCCGTTGAGCGGCTGCGCATCCGCTGACCCATGAGTCAGGGACCAGCCCAACGCGCCCGCCGGGCTGGCAAGGTTCTTGAATAGCCTAGAGGTAGATTGACGCAAACTCTTGGTGGTGTGTGTCATGCGCTCGTTGGCGCCATCACCATCCAACTGGGGGGAGACGGCATGACAAAGCAACTAATAGGCTGTGTTTTGGGATTTGGCCTGCTTGCAGCTTCGTGTGAACGAAACCGTGACGTGAAAGTTGAAGTGGAAGACCTGCAAGAGGCGCGGGGAAGAACAGGCGAAGTTGTCCAGGATCTGGAGCAACGGCTTGAAGAAGCGAAGGGAGAAGTGATTCAGCTTGAAGAGAAACTGGCCTTGGCACGCCAGGGGGTAACCGACGAGGTGATTGAGAAACGTCGGGATTTGCAAGAGGCGCTAAAGTCGCAAGAGGCGCAGGTGCAAAATGAGGTGAGCGAAGCGCAAAAGGAGGCCCAGCAATACAATGCCCAAGCGGCGGCTGCGCAAAAGCAGCTTGCGGAAACGCAGCCCGGGCAAGCGCAGGCCAAAATTCGCACCGAGTCGACAGTCACGCCTGCGGCCACGGACGTCGACGTGCAGACCGAGCGGGAATCCATTGAGCTTGAGCGTGTAAACGTTTCAGGCCGCGATGAGGCTCAACAGGCCACGGACCGAGCGGGGCAAGCCCAGCCGCAAATGCCCCCCACCCATGAAGACACCCACCAAGCGGTGCCGGAGACGACCCGTTAATTCGTTACGCCAAAAGCGTATCGGAAACCTAGATTCAGTTCGCCCAGAACGCCAAACTTCGGCGCGCCAACCAAGGCCCGAAGCTCGGCGCTAAGGGCGAATTGTTGCGTGAGGTGGAACAAACCGCCAAAGCCTGCGCCCACCAACACCGGCCCTGAAACCACTGAATCGGTGCCAGATCGGCCCTTGTTGGGAACCGGATCCAAAACCATACGAAAGCCTTCCCCAGCGCCCACGGCGGCGCTACCTAAAATCGAGAATCGCGAGGCCAACGGGCGTGTGTAGATGGCTCTTAGCAAAGCCGCGTGCGCGCCTTGGGCGGGGCGCCCGGTCCGCCCTCCTGTGTCGCCTTCGTTGGGCAAAAATTGGTGGCGGGTTTGCAGCGAAAACGCCCAGCGATCGCTGTATTGGTAAGCCAGCTCAGGCAAAATGTGCAGAATCCCGGCGCTTGCGGTGTCTGCCTCGACGCGGATCTCTTGCCTGAATTCCAGGTCCGAAGCGGCATGCCAACCGTAACCCGTACCCACTTGCAAACCCACCCACACACGCTGCCAATCAAAGCCTCGCTTCTTGGCGAGCGGATCTTCCACAGGCAATTCCGCTTCGGGCTCCATATCCACTTCGCCGTCTAGATAAGCTTGGGTCATCACGACCGGCACGCGCCGGGCGCGCGGATGAATCATGAGGATGTCAGGGCTGTAGGCGTCGGCGGTGCTGCCCACCACTTTGTCGCCAGCCGCTTCGGCTTGCACATAAAACTGCAGCATGCCCCCGGTGCCCACCAGGGATCCGTCGATGGTGGCCACCCACCAACCGCGTTCCGATTGCGTCATGGGCAGCGCATCGAATTCAGCTTTGTTGCGGCCGCGCACGTACAGTTTGACGGCTTTGGCGCGCAACGAGGGCTCAACGCCACACCACACCGCAATGTTTTGACCGGGCGGCACTTGGTCGGGCAAAGGACAATACACGAGCTCGGGCATGGGGCTTGGCAGGGCGGCTTCGCTGGCGTCCACAGTGGCATTCACGGGCGGCTCAACAGGTGGGGGGCCAGCCGGAACTGCCGGTGCGATCGGCTCGGCACCCACGGCCACCTGGCCATCCACTTTGGCTTCGGCCTTGACTTCGGCTTCGGCTTTCGCTTCGGCTTCAGCCTTTTGCTTTTTGGCTCGCTTGGTTTTTTTTGCGGGCACAGGTGCGGGTGCCGCTTCGGCCACCACGGGCTCTGCCGCCGGCGGTTCGGGCTCCGCAGCCGGCGCTGCTGGGGTGGCCGCGGCAACGCGCTCTTGAGCCAAGGCAAACGCGCGATCCACACGGTTGTCGCGCAGCGCCTTGGGGGGCGTGGCTCCGGGATCGATGGTAAGCGCGTTGACCATGGCGTCCACCGCGCGGCTTCGCTTCTTGAGCCCCGAAGCCAAAACCACGCCTCGGTTCATATGGGTTTTGGCCACCACAGGGTGGGTGCCCAGCTTTGTTTTTTCCGCTTCCTCCAGAGCTTGCAAGAGCTTCTGATCGGCGTCGCGTGACCGGCCCGCCTGGAAATCTTTCAAGGCCGCCTCGTTCAGATCATCGACCTTCTTGGTTTGGCTACGCGATTGAAGGGTGGCGCACCCCAAGAACCCCAGGACCAGCAATGAGCCGATCCGCAACACAGCTTGATTGGGCATGGTGCGCAGACTCCCAGGAGTTGGGCCAGGTTGCAAGCTGTCGTAACCAAAAGGCCCACCGCCGCGCAAAGCAAGTTTCGACGGCCATTTGCTATAGCTTTTTCCACCTGAGGCTTGAGACCGGCTCACCGGGTGTGCATGATGCGCCAGTGTCCGCTTCCCCTTCAACCGCCCCGCGCCGCCCCGATTGGACCATTTTGGAGGTCTTGGGCTGGACCGCGCAAAGGTTCACTGAGCGGGGCCTGTTGAGCCCGCGCTTGGACGCTGAGCTTTTGATCGCGTTCGCGCTTCAGCTTCGCCGCATAGACCTTTACGTAAGGTCCGAACAGCTTCTAACGGTGGAGCAGCTGGCCACCATTCGCGAGGTGGTCCGGCGCCGACAAGAAGGGGAGTCGGTGGCGTACATCACGGGCGAAAAAGAATTCTGGGGCTTGCCGTTTCGCGTTGGGCCCCACGTGCTGGTGCCCCGCCCGGATACCGAAACGCTGGTTGAAGCCGCTTTGGAACGCATCGCCAAATCGCAAACCTGTCGCGTGCTTGATGTAGGAACAGGCTCCGGCGCCATCGCCGTGGCCATCGCAAAATCGCGCCCCCAAGCCAGCGTGTGGGCCACCGACGCCTCAGCCGACGCCTTGCAGATGGCCAAGGACAACGCCGAACGCAACGGTGTGACCATAAGCTTTGCCGAAGGACGTTTTTTTGAGCCCGTCGCCGCCGAAGCGCCCTTCGATGTGGTCGTGTCGAACTTGCCCTACATCCCCAGTGCAGACATTGCGGGCCTGCCCGAAGACGTGCAGCGCGAACCCCACCTTGCGCTCGATGGCGGTCCCGACGGTTTGGCACTGATCCGGCAGTTGGTGGCCGAGGCGCCCCCTCGTTTGGCGCCAGGCGGATGGTTGCTGCTTGAACTAGGGCAAGGCCAGGCGCCAGCGGTCGCAAAGGCTTGCTCTGAGGCCGGACTCCAAGATGTTCAAACGTTCAAAGACTTAGCCGGCATCGAACGCGTAGTGGGGGCGCGAAACGGACAGACTGCCGACAATGAGATCCCAGCGGCCGAAGGGAATGGAGCAGCATGAGCGCAAGCCGAAGAGGGATTCTGAAATTGAGCATGGGCGGCGCAACGGCTTTTGGTTTAGGCGGCTGCATCACCCCAGGGCAACAGCGCCAAGACGCGTTGCTGCGCTTATCGCGGGAGTTCAACAACGACTTGCGCTGGGCCCGTTACGACACCGCTGTGGCACATTTTCAACCCGCCGAAGCCCGGAGGTTCCTCAAGCGCGTGGATCTCGTTGGCGAAGAGTTGGTGATCGCGGACCACGAGATGACGTCGATCAAGTTTGAAGATCCTGCGCTTAAAGCCCGCACCGTGGCGGTGTTCGAGTGGTACACCAAACGCGATCCGGTGTTGCGCAAAACATCGATCAGCCAGGATTGGTTGTTCGAGGAGGGTGTTTGGCGGGTCACCAAACAAGTTCGTTTGCGCGGGCCGCGGTTTCCGTTGGTTCCCGAGCTTGCGTCGGAAACCGCTGAGGGGGCGCCTTCGCCTGAGAGTGGGGCGCCAGCGTCCCCACCGGCTGACACGGAAGCGCCCTAAGCCGCTACTCGAGCGCGCCGCCACTTTCGGGGGCCGGACGCACAAACAGGTCGCGCACCTGCAAGGGCATACGGCGCAGGGCTGCGCCTACGGATCCCTGCCACATGGACGCAAAGCCGACGTAGGAGTAGCCCCAGAAGAACAGAAACACAAAAGGCAGCGACACGAAGTGCCCATTGGTAAACGCCACAACCAAGGTGACCGCAAAGTAGAGCGACATCGCCACCTCAATGAAGGGCGTGATGGATTTGGCGCCGCGATATTTTTTCCTGCTTAGGCTTTCCAACCGGCCCTTCACGCCGTGCTTGGGTGTCCGCACAAATTCGCTTTCTCGCCCAAGCATGGCTTCAAACACAGCGCGCGTTTGGTTGATCGACAAGCCAATGCCCAACGAAAGCACCAGCGGCAGACGCCGAAAGGCATTCCACATGCGCCGCCCGGGCGAACTGCCCTCAAGCAAGGCGATCTCTTTTTGAGACATCAAGTAAAAGGACGCAATGCTCATGGTGGTGCCAAAAAACAGAGGCAAATCGATCAGCAACACCTCACGAACGCCATGTTGCGTGCGGTAGGCCAAGTTCGGCAGCAACAACAAGGAAAGCAGCACCAACAGCGGGTAGGCGAAATTGTTGGTGAGGTGAAAGAAGGCTTCAGCCTTTTGACCAAACGTTGCACCCGAGCGCAAGATCGTAGGCAGCAGCTTGCGCGCCACCTGAATTGAGCCTTTGGCCCAACGGAACTGTTGCGACTTGAACGCCGACATCTCAACCGGCAATTCAGCGGGGGTGGAGACCTCAGGCATGTACAAGAACTTCCAGCCGCGAAGCTGGGCGCGGTACGAAAGATCCATATCTTCAGTGAGCGTGTCGTGCTGCCAACCGCCCGACTGCGCGATGGCGGCGCGACGCCAAACACCCGCCGTGCCGTTGAAGTTGAAAAACCGGCCCGACCACGCGCGGCCTGCGTGTTCCATCACAAAGTGCCCGTCAAGCATCACCGCTTGCGCTTCGGTCAGGGGCGAAAACTCACGGTTCACATGCTCCCAGCGGCATTGCACAACGGCCACTTGCGGATCCGAGAACTGGTGCACCACGCGTTCGAGCACATCGGCTTGTGGCAGAAAATCGGCGTCAAAAATCATCACCAGCTCGCCCTTGGCGGTGTTCAGGCCGTTGTCCAGGGCGCCCGCCTTGAAGCCGGTTCGATCCACGCGGTGGATGTATTCGATGTCCAAATCGGGAAATTCGACCGACAAAGCGGCCACCTTGCGACGGCAAATGTCGCGCGTTTCGTCCGTCGAATCGTCCAATACCTGAATTTGGAACCGATCACGGGGATAGCGAATGGCGGCAACGGCGTCTAACAGACGCTCGGCCACGTACATTTCATTGAACAGGGGCAGCTGCACCGTGACGGCCGGCAGATCGGAGTATCGTGAGGTGACCTGGGGGCGTCGATGCTTGTGCTTATAAAAGAGGTAAACCAAATGCGAGCGGTGACAGCCATAGACCGCCAAGCACAGCAAGATGCCGAGATAGAGCGCGATAACAGCCCCAGAAAGATCCATGAGAGCAATGTAGCTGCCCAATTGTCATCCGATTGTAATCTGGTGTCGTCTTTTGTCGGCAGCCCATTGCGTTACACGGAGGTGACCGCGGTGGTGACCTTCTCGGCGGCTCAACCTAGGCCTCGCTTGCGCCGATGTTCATGGCAACGTGCGAATTACCAGTGGGTCTTTGACACAAGCGGTGGCGCTAGAGCCAACCACGCCGCCCCAGGCCTATACCCGCACCGGCGCACTCACCAGCGGCGCCGCGTTGTTGCTTTATTTGTTGCTGTGCGCGCCGCTTGCGTCGTTGCTGGGTGAATCCGCGTTTTATCTGTCGTTTGTCACCATCATTGTGGTGGGCGCCTCGAGCGGCGCGATGTGGGGGGCGGGTGCCGCCCTGGCCACGGCCTTGATCAACGTGGTGGTGGCCTTGGCATTCCAACGCATGGCGATGAACGACGTGGTTACCAGCGGCGCGGTCGCGCTGGTTTCAGGGGTCATGGTGGGGGCGGGCATGGGGCATTTCAAAGATCTGACCCGTCGCTTGGGCCACGAGTTGCGTGAAAAGGAGCGGATGCACGAGGCCGCCCGGTTTCTTGCGTTTCACGATCCCGTTACCGGTCTTCCCAACCGCGTGCTGCTCACCGACAGACTGCGACTTGAGCTGGCACACGCCCAACGCGACACCTCCCGCGTGGCCGTGATGTTCGTGGACGTGGACAATTTCAAGAAGGTCAACGACACGCTGGGGCACCAAGTGGGCGACGAGCTGCTTGAGAAGGTAGCCGCGCAGTTGCGGGGCTGTTTGCGCAAGTCAGACACGGTGGCGCGGTTTGGAGGGGACATGTTTGTGCTGGTTTTGCCGGGATTGCAAAACGAAGACAACGTGTCGTCCGTTGCCGCCAAAATCCTGCGCTTGCAAGATCAACCGTTGCAGGTGGCCGGCAATCGACGGGTGTTTGTGACCTTCAGCATTGGCATGGCGGTTTATCCCGCCGACGGCGAAGATTTCGACACGCTGCTAAAAAACGCTGACACCGCCTTGAACCGCGCGAAGGCAGACGGACGCCGCCGGCTTTGCATGTTTAACGCCACGATGAACGCCAACGCCACCCAGCGGCTAGAGTTGGAAGCCGAGCTTCGCCATGCGGTTGAGCGCAAAGAGCTGGTGGTGTTTTATCAACCCCAGATCGAACCGAAAACGAGCCGCGTGATTGGGCTTGAGGCTTTGGTGCGCTGGAAACACAGCGAGCGCGGGTTGGTCAGCCCTGCGTTGTTCATTCCTTTGGCCGAAGAAACGGGCATCATTCAAGAGATCGGCGCCTGGGTGCTTGAAGAATCCTGCCATCAACTCAAGAAGTTTACAGACAACGGGTATGAGGGGCTTCGCATGGCGGTGAACCTCTCACCGGTGCAATTGCGCGATCCAAAATTGATCGATCGTGTGGAAGACATCGTCAAGCGCACTGGCATCAACCCCGCCGACCTTGAACTAGAAATCACCGAGGCCGTGCTGATGCAGGGCGATGCCACGGCACGCGACCACCTGGCACGCCTTCGGGCCATGGGCATTCAACTGGCCATTGACGATTTTGGCACCGGGTACTCTTCGTTGGCGTATTTGAAGCGCTTCCGCGTCGACGCGCTGAAAATCGATCGCTCGTTTGTGATGGATATGGGCACCGATGACAACTCCGACACCTTGGTGCGCGCGATGATCGCCATCGCGCACGCATTGGGCCTGCGAACGGTGGCCGAAGGTGTAGAAACCGATGATCAGCGTCGGCTGCTGATTGATTTGGGCGTTGATGAGATGCAAGGCTTCTTCTTCAGCAAGCCTTTGCCGGCCGTAGAAGTTCAAGAAAAGCTGACCAAAGGGAATGTGGCGCACAAAACGCCCGCCCCCGACGAGCGCGCCGCGGTTTAAGCGGGCGTGTCGGGCAGCTTCTTGATGGCCTCCACGCACTGGCGCATGCGGCGGCGGACGAGATCTCGTCCCAATGCCGCCAAGGTCTCAAACAAAGGCGGCGTGGCGCGCCGGGCGGTGGCCCCCACCCGTAACAACATAAACACTTCTTTGGGGCCCCAGCCCATCTTTTCGGCGAAGGCGCGCGCGGCCGGCTCCAAGATGGCGGGCGCGAAGTCACGCTGCAGATCCAACCATTCAACCAGCTCTTTGAGCAGGTCCAGCGTTTCCTTCTTGCTTCGTTTTTTGGGGATGAGCTCATTGGCCATGGCCATATGATCCACATCACCTTGGAAAAAGAAGTCGGTTTTGCCTACAAAATCCGAGAGCAGATCAATGCGTTCGCGCACCAAAGGCACAAGCCCCCGAAGAAACTCATCGGAAAAACGCCACTGACGCAAGCGATCCACAATCTGTTGATCATCAAGCGCGCGTAAGTATTGCGCGTTCATGGCTGATAGCTTCACGAGATCAAAAATGGGGCCGCCCAGGCTAACCCGATCAAAGGTGAAGGCGTCGATCATCTCTTGCAGCGAAAAGGTGTCCCTATCGCCGGCGATCGACCAGCCCATGGTGCCCAAGTAATTCAGCAACGCTTCGGGCAGGTAGCCCGCGTCTTTGTAGTAATCGAGCGAAACGGGGTTTTTGCGTTTCGAGATCTTCGATTTGTCCGCATTGCGCAGCAGCGGCAGATGCACCCACGCGGGGGCTTGCCAACCGAACGCCTGGTAAAGCGCCTCATGCTTCGGCGTTGACACAAGCCATTCTTCGGCGCGGATGACGTGCGTGATCTGCATGTGGTGATCGTCCACCACGTTGGCCAAGTGGTAGGTGGGAAAACCATCCGATTTCAGCAAGACTTGATCGTCGATCTGCTTGTTCTCGAAGCGCACCTCGCCACGCAACCGATCGCTGATGACCGTTTCACCCTCAAGCGGCATCTTCAAACGCACCACAAACGCTTCGCCGGATTGGGCGCGTTGCGCGGAAACGTCGGCGGACAATCCACGGCAATGCCTGTCGTAGCCCACAAACGCCGAAGCCTCGCGCTGCGCTTTACGAACCTCTTCCATGCGTAGGGCGGTGCAAAAACAACGGTAAGCGGCACCGTTGTCGATCAGTTGCTGCGCGGCGGTTTGGTAAGTTTGCGTGCGTTCAGACTGCCGGTAGGGCCCAAACGGTCCCCCCACATCAGGTCCTTCGTCCCATGCCAAACCCACCCACGACAGTGCCCGCAAAATGGCTTTTTCGGATTCGGGATGCGACCGGGTTTGATCTGTGTCTTCAATCCGCAATACAAACTTGCCCCCGTGCTTCTTGGCAAACACGTAGTTGAAAAGCGCAATGTAGGCCGTGCCCACGTGCGGGTCGCCCGTGGGAGATGGCGCAATGCGAACTCGAACGGGCGCGGCCGGTGCTTCTGTAGCGGTCATGGTCGCGCTTCTTACCATAGCCGGCGCGAGCGGCCACCGGCTTTAGGAGCGGTTCACAGGCGAACTTAGAACACTCACGATGGCGCCGTTGAGATCATGGGGGCCAAACGGTTTGGGCAAAAACACGGTTTTTCCCGAGCCTGTCTTCAACGGCACGTCCAAGTCGCTATACCCCGATATGATCACACTGGGCAGGTTCGCTTTATGGCTGCGCAGCTGCAAGAGCAACTGATCTCCTGAGACCTCAGGCATGATCCGGTCGATCACCGCCAGGTCGAAGGCCAAGGGCGCTTGCACATAGGCCTGCAAAGCGGCGTGAGGGCAGTTGTAAACGTGGGGATGATGTCCCACCGCGGCCAGCATGTGGGCGGTGGTTTGGGCCACGTCCGGCTCGTCGTCCACCACCATCACCTGCAGCTTGGTGGCGGCCTGCGGAAAGGCCGGCAGGCCCGTTTCTGATTTTGATCGCGTAAGGGCAGACGCGGCGGGCAGATACACCGAAAACGTGCTTCCTTGCCTCAGCTCGCTGGCAACCGTTAAAGCGCCGCCATGGCTGCGAACCGTGCCGTAAGCGGCGGCCAAGCCCATTCCAGTTCCGGCGTCCTTGGTGGTGAAGAAGGGATCAAAAATTTGCGCGCGAACGCTTTCATCCATCCCCATCCCCGTGTCTTGCACACGCACAAGCACATAGGCACCCGGGTTCAAGTCCAAGGCTTTGGCTTGCGGTTCAGCAAGCGAAACCAAAGACGTCTCAAAGCTCAAACGCCCCCCCTTTGGCATGGCCTCTTGTCCGTTGATGCCCAGGTTCAAAAGCGCGTTGTGCAGCAGAGACGGGTCACCTGCGGTCAAAAGATTCTTCGCGGAGGCTTGCACATGCACAGCCACCCCAGGATGCAAACCGCGTTTGAGCATTTCGGTCACATCATTGACCAAGCCTTGCACGTCAACTTCTTCGCGTTTGGGACGTGCCTTGCGGGCAAAGGCCAGCAGCTGTCGCGTGAGATCCGCAGACCGCAAAGCGCATTTGATAATGGCGTCCACAAACAACTCGGACACGGGACGGCGGCTTTGCACTTCCAGTTTGATAAGCTCAGCGTTGGCCAAAATGCCGGTCAGCTGATTGTTGAAGTCATGCGCCACACCGCCCGCCAAATGCCCGAGCGCACGCAGCTTGTCCGCTTGGCGCAGCTCTTCCTGCAAACGGTGGCGCGCATCCACATCGCGAACGACCGCCAGCACCCGTTGTTGACCATCAATAACGGCTGACCGCAAACTCAATTCGCACCAAAACGCCTTTGCCTGACCCATCGCCAAAGGGCGCTCCTCAGCGAGGGTTTCACCGCGGGCGCATTGAGCAAGCCATGTTTGCAGCTCGGAGGCCGAAAGCCCCATGGGTTGGGCCACGGATTGGCCTATCAAATCACGGCCGCCGGTACCTTCGGCCAGCATGGCCAAGGCCGCCTGGTTTGCGTCAAGCACATAGCCGTTCTGCCCATCAAGAACCACAATGGCTTCGTTGGTGGCGTTGAAGATCTCCTTGTAGTTGTGCAAGCTGGCGTTGGCCACCAACAAACTCTCAGCCAACCGCCTCACCATTGTGCGCATTAAGGCCGCGCTTGCCGCGAAAATGATGCTCAAAATGATCAAGTCGTCCCAGTACGTCAAGTGACTGAGTCGGTGGTGATAGCGACCTGTTATCTCCCCCACCCCCATGGCCCAGATCACCGCAAGCGTTAACAGCATCATCAACCAGCGCTGCCAGGTGGCGCGCAACAAGGCCGCCACCATCATCAAAATGCCCAACACCACCATGCCGATGTCGCTGGTGCCTCGGCCCAAAAACGCGGCGTAGCTGACCACCGCCCACAGCGCGATCGCCACAACCAACGGGCCATTCTCGAACGGTCCCCGACGTAGGCGCCAAAGCACGCACAGATCGATAAGGGCGTGGCAACTTGCCGCGTAGAAGATGCGCCGCGGGCCGATCCAAAGCGCCGTGACCGCGATCGCCAAGGACGCCACGATGAGCACGCCCAAAAACACGTCCAGCACCAGCGCCGGAACGTCGGCGGCGTGGGTTGGCTGGCCTTCCCGCCGCGCGCAGGTGGGGCCGTTGGGGGCGGAGTCTGGGGGCATCACGGAGCGCCCCATCCTGCCTGCGTCTGGCTCCCCCGTCGAGGCTTTGCAGCAAGTGTGGCGGAAACCCGGCTGACAAATCACCAAGCGACCGGCATGATTTCCGTCTCGCCCCTGCATGTCGGCTTACACCCCACCCCCTTTTTCGCCCCAGCAGCGCGCGAAAACCATGGGTTTGTCCCTGGTGGAGGCGCTGTTTTACGCCGTCATGGTGGGCGCGGCCGAGGGTTATTTTCTGGCTGATGCGGTTCGCCTGGGCGCGTCTGCCGTGCAGCTGGGCTTGGTGATCAGCCTGCCTTTGTTCGTGGGTGGCGTTGGCCCACTTCTGGCGCTTAAGTTCGCGGTGCGATCTGGGCATCGCAAACCTTTGGTGGTGGCCAGCGCTGGAATCCAGGCGTTAAGCCTAGCTGCGCTGGCGGTGGGTGATGCAACTGATTGGTTGCGACCGGCCAGTTTGATCGCTGTGGTTTGCTTGCATCAAGCGTGTGCACAGGCCGGCGGCACCGCGTGGTCTTCGTGGATAGGCGCGGTGGTGCCGGCGGCGGAGCGTGGCCGCTATTTTGCGCGCCGGGGGCGCATGGTTCAAGCGGCCACCATGGTGGCGCTGCTGGCGGCGGGTTTGGGTTTGCACCACTTCGAGCCCGGGGCCGCAGGCACTGTGGCGCGCGGCGAAGGGGGCTTCGGCTTCGTTCTGGCGTTTGGTTTGTCGGCGCTGGCGCGGGCAATTTCGTGTGCGTTGTTGGCCGCCTCGCCAGAACCCCCGCCTGAACCTGAAACGCGCACAATCAAGGTAAAAACGTTGCTGCGCGATCCGGGCACCCGGGACGCACGGCGCGTGCTCGCGGTGGGCGCCACGCTGCAACTAGCGGTCTATTTGGCATCGCCTTACTTCGGTCCGTTCATGCTGGAAAAGCTTCATCTATCGTACTTGGCCTATACGGTGGGAAGCTTGGCTGTGGTGATCACCAAGGTGGCCAGCTTGGCCTCGTGGGGCAAAGTGGTTGATTCTTACAATCCCCGCAGCGTGTTCTTATTGGCCACGTTCTTGGTGGCTGTGATTCCTTTGCCATGGTTGTGGGCCGACGGGCTTTTGTGGGTGATCGTGGCGCAATGCCTTTCGGGCTTTGCTTGGGGCGGCCACGAAATCTCGCAGATGGCGCTTTACCTCGACATCACACGATCGGCGATGCGGCAGCATGTGTTTGCGCTGCAAAGCTTCTTGCATGGCTGCGGGCAACTGGCGGGCACATTGCTCGGAGGTTTGCTTTTGGGCTGGGTGGGCGGACGCTATTGGCTGCTGTTTCTCAGCAGCACGCTGGCCCGCGCCGCGGTGGCTTTGGTGGCGCCGCGATGGCTGGCCCACGTGGAGGTCCCCGAAGAGCGGCGTCACGTGTTGTTGCTGCGGGTGATTGGCTTGCGGCCAAGCGGTGGCCTGCATCACCGCGCGGTGGCCGTGGAAGAAACACCGCCGCCACAGCTGGTTTCGGCACCCACGGAGCAAGCGCGCAAGCCATGAGCCAAAGCAAAACCAAAAACAAAGCCAAGCGTCCGCGATCTCAACAACGGGAAAAGCAACGCGCACTGGGCAAATTGGCGCAGAAGCTGGACGCGCTGGTGGTCGAATCGCCGGGGGGCAGCGCTGAACGTGCCATCGCCGTGATCTCCGCGTCTGTAATTGACGGCAAGGCGCGCGGGTTTCGCTGTGGGCGCTGCGAGGGCGAATTGGAGCTGAAAGACCATCAAGCCGAATTTCGCGGCCGCATTCAGCTGCGCTATGTGGACCTGGTGTGCAAGGCCTGCTTCCATCCGCGGCGGGTGTGGTTCAGCTTGGGGGCCGCTTCAGGCAACTGAGCAAACCTGATGCAGGACACCGCTGGCAGGTTTTCTGCCTGCATGAAGAAGGCGGCAACAGCGTCTTGTCGATCAACGCTGCTGCCGCCTCAATCCGTTACTACGGCAGGACGGCAATCGCACGGACCATAATAGCGCCCATCGTGCCGCCGATGGCGCCCACTTCAGTCGCTGCGCCCGTGGTGAGGTTGACCATATAAAGCTTCGACACACCCGCGTTCTGCCAAGCCGCATATGCCATGTTGTTAGGCGCAATGTCGAGGCTCGCCGGCTCCCCTACGTCTACGCCCGTTGGCCCAACAACGGAGATGAGGCCCTCGTTTGGATTTGGCATCCCATCGGGACCGCCGATGCGCACCAGGGAGTTCGCGGCATAATCCAGGCCGAACAACGTTGTCACCGTCGCTCCCGCGGTGTTCGTATAGGCGACCGGACCTACGCTGCCAGCTGGGTTGAGATTGGGATCCGTGGCTGCCACCACGCCGGTATCAGGGTGCAGGCGCAGATTCTGTTCAGCGTCGCTGACGAGGCGGATGCGATCCACCACTGGATTGAAATCAAAACCGTAGTGAATGCCCATGAGAGCAGGCGTGAAGGCGGCGGTTCCAAGCGCCGTTGCCGCACCGGTGGCGCGATTGATTTCATACAGGCGGCTCGTGCTGCCAAGCCCATAAACTTTGCCATTTGCGGGGCGCACTGTGATCCTCAGCAGCACTTCAGCCGGAGCCAGCCCAGTGACCAAGACGGGCGACGAAGCCATTTGCGGTGCGTTTGCCGGGAACGTCGTTAGAAAAGAAGTGTTCGCCGTGCCCCCGAGGGCGAGCACTGTGGCAACGGCACCCCCATCTTGAGGCGAGCCATCCGTGGCGGGCCCATCAGAGACAGACGCATCCATGTTTCCACTTTGTCCGCCAGCACCGGCATCCGAGGCCGCGTCGCTCAAAGAGCTTCCGTCAGTCGGGCTCTCGGTGGCGTCGTCATCGTCGCACGCAGGCAAAGCACCCAAGGCCACACCCAACACCGCCACACTCATCAATCTAATTTGGTTTCGCATAGTAACCCTACCCCTTTTCAAACGTTTATCCGGGCTCACATCCGAGCCGCGGGCGGATATTGTACGCGCCCTCAGCGCATTTTGATCTCGGACGGCCAATTTTTCTTTCCGGCGTGTGTGTGGATGTGAGGTGATGACAAGGCGCAATTGTAAGCGAATCGCTTAGGTCGCAGCCCCATTCAGCTGCGCTAGGTGGACGTGGTGTGCAAGGCCTGCTTCCATCCGCGGCGGGTGTTTTCAGCTTGGGTGCCGCTCCAGCCAATTGAGCCAAACCTGATATACGATGCCCGCGATGCAACGACGACAACTTGTCAAGGCGGGCGGGGCGGGCGTGGCTGCTTTGGCCCTGCGAGGTTTCAGGAGCCAGGCTGCAGCCGCACAGCCAGGTGGTTTTGCCGATTTGCAGGCCCGCTGGCAGAAGCTTGATGCCGAGATCCGCACCTGGTGGCCCAAAGACGTAGGCAAAGCCGACGAAGAGGCCGTGCGCGCCGACAAAGCGAAAACGCTGCTGTTTTTGCCTCTGCCATTTTCCACCGCTGCGGGCACGGGCAGCGCGTATCCGGATCTGTATTGTTGGGACACGCAGTTTATCAATCAGGCGCTGCTGCTTCACGGGCAACGTGAACTGGCCGTGAACAACGTACGCAACCATTTTTCACTGATCGATAGGTTTGGGTTCGTCCTCAATGGAAACCGAAGCTTTTATCGCACGCGTTCACAAACGCCCTTGCTGTGGTGGAGTGTGGAGGCTTTGCTGGGTTCTGGAACTTGGGACGCTGACTTTGCGCTTGAGGCGTTGCCGCGGCTGGAACGCGAGTACAATGGCTATTGGCGCGCCGACCACCACCTAACGCCCACAGGTTTGTCCCGCGCCTACGATTTGGGTGATCCGGGGTTGCCGCCCGAACTGGCCGCCGAAGCGGAAACGGGTCTAGATTTCACGCCTATCTTCGGCGGAGATGTGCGCAACTGCAATCCCTTGATCATCAACGCCGCCCTCATTCGCTATGCAAGCACGTTGGCGGTGATCGCCCAGCGTCTGGGCTTGCAAAGCAAGGCGCGCAAATATGCGCAAGAAGCCCGCAAGCTTACGGGTCTGGTCGACAAGTTGTGCTGGGATGAAAAAGCGGGCTTCTATTTCGAGTACGACTTTGTGCAAGGCAAGCGCCTGCCTTTTTGGTCGATCTTGGGATACTGGATGCTGTGGGCCGGCGTGCCCAGCCGCACCCGCGCGCGACGCATGGCCGCGCATCTAGACAAATTCTTGGCGCCGGGCGGATTGACGGTCACCGCGGAAGAGTATGCAAGCCCGCACAAACGCTGGGAGCGCTTACAATGGAACCATCCCTCGGCGTGGCCTCCGCTTCAAATCGTGGCCATGCAAGCCCTCGATCGTTATGGGCTAAGCGATGCCGCGAAAAAGGTGGCGGGACACTTTTTGCGAAACCAGCTTGATACATGGGACGCCACAGGAAAGTTGTGGGAGCGCTACGACGCCGTCAAAGGTGGCCCTGATAAGAAAAAAGAACGCGATGAAGCGTTTCCGTTCCACGGTTGGAGCGCGGCTTCGGTGGTGATGCTAGGGCAGCGTCTGTTTTCTGCGGGAGCCAAGCCATGATTCTCAAGATTGTTCAGGTTGGTGATCCGGTGTTGCGCGCGGGTACTTCTGAAATCGCGCCCAGCCGCATTCAAACGCCCGAGCTGCAAAACCTGATTGACCTCATGCGAGCCACGATGCTCGATGCGCCGGGCGTGGGCTTGGCGGCGCCACAGGTGGGCGTGCCCTTGCGCCTCACCGTCATTGAAGATCGGGCTGAGATGATCGCCATGTTGCCGCCCGAAGACACCACCGCGCGCGACCGTCGAGCGGTGCCTTTTCACGTATTGATCAACCCCAAGCTTACGATCGTTGACCCCACGCCTGTGTCATTCGCCGAAGGCTGCTTGAGCGTCACAGGTTTTGCGGCCCAGGTGCCGAGGGCGCGTGCGGTTCGCGTAGAGGCGCTGGACCATCATGGCAAACCGCAGGTGATCAATGCCACGGGCTGGTACGCCCGCATTCTGCAACATGAGATCGATCACCTTGATGGGGCGCTTTACATCGACCGCATGGACACGCGCACCTTCATCAACCAGCAAGCCAACCCCGGGCGCTTGCCCTAGTTTGTTTGTCTCAGTTGTTAATAGAAGCTGTTCGCGCTTATCATTACGCCAATGCCCGCAAAGCGAACAAGCAACCCGCCCGCTTCCAAGCCGCCGGCTGAGAAGAAGGTGCAAATTCCGCCGCTCGATCGCGCCACGTGGGCGTTGCTTGAAGAGGCTTTGGGCGAACGGGCAGAACTGCGGCCCGGAAAAATGTTCGGATGCCCTGGCTTCTTTTGGGGCACCAAGGCAGTGGCGGTGACGTTTGGCGACTGTGTCTCAATCACTTTGCCGCCTGAGCGCGTGGCCGAGCTCGTTAAAGAGCCGGGGTATGCGCCATTTGTCGCCGCCGGAAGGCCTATGTCGGGGTGGATGTTGATCGACACCGAACGCTTCGCCGCTTTGGGGTCGGACGCGCCAGTGTTTGACGAGGCGATTGCGTACGTGAAAGTCAAAGCCGCCAAGGCAGCAAAGGCCAAAGCGGCAAAGGCCAAAACCACGAAGGGCACCGGCTCGCGGGCGAACAAGGCCTAGAAGCGCGGACCGACTAACGGCGTCACGGCCGCCTAATTGGGTTCGCAACCACTCTGTCCTACCGTCACGTTCTGCCTGGCACCACGCGTTCGCATCCGACAAACTAGGAGGATCCATGGCAAAAGATTGGCGACGCTTCCTTCCGCGCTTTCGCCGCACAGCGCGGCGCACGGTTCGCAACCCGCAAAAACTGGCCGCGATGGTGTCAGGGGCCCTTCGAAAGGCCGAGGCGCATCAAAGCAAGCTGGAGGTGGTCTGGCAGGATCTGCAAACGATGCTGCGTCTGGTACGCGCGTTTGTTGCCGGTGATTACCGCAAGGTGTCCTTCAGAACTCTCGTGGCGATCGTGGCGGGCGTGGCTTACTTTTTGAGCCCTTTCGATGCCATCGTCGACGTGGTTCCGGTGCTGGGCCTGCTAGACGACGTGGCAGTATTGGGCTTTGTGGTGTCTGAGGTTCGCGCAGAATTGCACGCATTTCGCCAATGGGAAACCCAACATCGTACGCAGGAGCTGGAGGCGGTTGTACGAACGCCAGCGCTCAATGCCGTGAATTGATGCCGCTGGGCAAGAAGGTTTGACCCACGGCGCCCCCCTTTGCACCTTAGTGTGTGCTGGCGCCGGACAGCCTAGCCGCGCAGAGCCAGCCGCAAAGTCATCGATCCACAACGTGGTGGTTTCCGCCTTGCTTTGATAGTTCACGAAACCAAGGCGCAGCTGAGTGAATGCGGGCGGCGCGGCCCATACAGAGTTCGTCCCATCGACGCACCCATGGCCTTTTTCAACGACGCGCGCTTGTAGCTGGCCATCAAGGCAGAACTCAATCGTGTTCTTGCTGCCGTTGCGTGACGCCACCCATGTCGACCGAGCCACCTTCGCCGGCTGAGTGGCCGCTGCTGCCTCCATAATCGTTGCCAGCGGCTCCCCCCTCGCCCGCCCCATCGTCGGGTTTTGAGGCATTTTCTTGGCAAGCTGAACCAAAGGTTACCCCCATGCTTGCGATCAGACTCAATGAGATCAAGGCATGGCAGAACTTCGCTTGCATCTATCTAAGGTAACACCGACCGGCAGAAATTCGGGAATCACCATTCAGAGGCGCAAACCGCGACATAGGCGTCTTGGTTTCGTCGCGTTTCAAAGCCACGGTGTGGCCTAGGGCCGCGATTTCAGCGTGCGGCACGATTCTTGGTTAGGGCAGTGCGCCGCTATGCAAAGCCTAGCCAAGTTTTACGCCACTGTTGACCTCCGCGCCCTTGCCGCCGGGCGTGTGGCACTGGCTTTGGCGCTGCTGTTCGATCTGGCCAAGCGCGTGCCTGGAATTTCCACGTGGTACAGCAATGAAGGGCTGCTGCCCAACCACACGCTGCTTTGGCGGCCACCTTTCGACCCTGTGTTCTCGCCCTTCTTTATGGCATCGCACACATGGGAGGCGGCCCTAGGCTTCGCCATCTGTGGGGTGGCGTACCTGGCTTTGTTGTTAGGCTGGCGAACCAAAGCGGCGCAAGTGGCCAGCCTGCTGGCGGTGTTGGCGCTGCACGGTCGCGTGTTGTTTCTGCAAAACGGCGGCGACGTCGTGCTTTCGTTGTTGGCCTTGTGGACTGCGTTTTTGCCCACGGGCGAACGCTATTCCATCGACGCCTGGTTACGCGATCGCGCAGCGTCCAAGGGCGAATGCCCACCAGCGCGGGAACAGTTCATCTCTTTGGGCTTCACCGCGTTGCTGTTGCAGCTAACTGTGATCTACGCGTTCAATGCCGTTCACAAGAATGGCGTTACATGGCACGAAGGCTCGGTGGTGCACTATGTCCTGCATCAAGATCGCATCGTGACCGGCCTAGGCGTATGGGTTCGCGAGCGGTTGCCGTTGGCGGTTGGGAAGTGGCTTACGTGGTCGGCTTTGGGCATCGAAGGAATTTTGCCATTGCTACTTTTAAGCCCGTGGTCGCAACGATGGTGCCGCCGTGCCGCCGCCGCTCTTGTTGTTGTGCTGCATCTCGGGTTCGCACTGTTCCTCAATCTTGGGGTGTTCTCGGTGGCGATGATGGCGTTTACGCCCAACTTGCTGTTGGCCGTGGACTGGAATCGCTTTGATCATTGGCGCGCAAACCACAAACCCGCCTGGTACGCGCCCTGGTGTCGCGGATTGCGCCGATGGATTGCGATCGCAGATGCGTATCTGCCTCGTCTGCACACGAGGCTGTCAGCGCGGGGCTGGTCTCGGTGGCGAGAACCTACGGTGGCCATCCTCATGATCTTGGCCCTCTCGCAAGTTCTGGTCGAAAACCGTGCCGTGCCGGCAAAGCTTAAGCCCCGACGAGCGCGTTTCGTAGAAGCCAGCATCACTTATCTGCAGCT
>JBBSJE010000064.1:0-30517 GCA_038257535.1 Polyangia bacterium | reverse complement strand
TTTGATCTTCTTGGGTTTGAAGGCCGCAGAGCCCACGCCCGAAGAAAAGCAAGCTGAAGAGCAAGAGGTGCGCACCGAAAAACGCGGCACAGGGCTTTTGGGTTTTATGGGGGGCGGGCGTATGACCGCGGCCAAGCGTCACAAAGTGATGGGCGCACTGTGGATCATTTTGGGCCTTTACGTGGGTTGGACTGGCGTGACGATGAGCCGCAGCCAGCAGCTGGTGCGGCCGATGGAAAGCCCTAGCGGGTCAAACGGAGATCGGGTGCGCGTGATCCGCGCGAACGTGAAAGCCGATCCGGAACGGGCCAACGGAGACAAGGCTGAACAAGCGGAACCGCCCTCGCTCAAATCAGCGCCCGAGCCGCCAGCGGCCGAGTGACTCACGAACTCGCAGACATGTTAGGTGCGAACCGATCTGTTTCACATCTTTGCGGGTCGAGCACGATGCAGCTCGTGCCTTCCTGCCGGCGCAGGACGCAGAAGAACTACGGCTCGAGGAGGACGAGCCCGTCGAAGTAGTCTCGGTAGTAGCCGCGATCTCTCGCTAGCAAACGGTCTGCGTGCACCATTGCATGCGCGCCAATCAAGAAATCCGCGACGACCCTGCGCCTAGTTGAGCCGCGCCGTTCGAGGTATCGCTTGAACATGGCACCTGCAAGAAGGGCCGCTTCGCGCGCAGAAGGTACGAAGCTAAGCTGCCAGTCTTGCAGGAAGTCAATCAGCTCTGCCTGGTCTTTAAACGCCGGTGCGATCTCGGCGACCACACAGTCCGAGATGACGAGCGCGCCGCTAGCCATGGCGCTTCGAACGGCCGCCTCGGATCGGCTGGCGTTTGTCGGATCCCCGGTTAACACGTCCAGAAGGACGCTTGTATCAATCGCAGTCCGCATCGCGAGCTGCCGACACGTACGCGTCTACCGAAACGGCGCCATCCGGAAGCCGACCTCGTCCTCGCCATTTCGCAATCGGATCGGTCGCCAGGTCCTTACGCGCCACGAGCGTTCCTTCGACGGCTTCGAAGTCAAGAATGGTGCCCCGCGTCAGTCCCAGGTGCTCGCGGAGCTCCTTGGGGATGGTGACCTGGCCTTTCTCCGAAACAACCGCTTTCATACTTGAAGGGTAGTTATTCCTACCAACGAAGTCAAACCCGCTGGCGGAGAGATGGGATGTCCAGGAGCCCGCTATCCCTTAGAAGGCCCGGACTGTCCCGTTGCGCCTTATCGACCCTAAACACCGAGGAGCCCGAGCCGCCTGATGCCGAATGAATCACGAACTTGCAGACATGTAGCTGCGAATTGATTTGTTCCACACCCAGCGGGCGCCCAACGCGAACAGCGCACCGCCCAGTGCGCAGTACAAAGTGTTGCGCGCGCTCAACCGGCCAAGCAGCGCCAGCGCGGGATAGGTGGTCATGAGGGCCAGTGGAAACACCACCGTAAATACGACCTGCAGCAGACCGCGAAACACGGTGACGGGCCAGCGGCCGGCGTCAAACAGCGAAGTCATCAGATAGCTGAGGTTGTCGACACGTACGGCGTGAAACGAGGCGCTGATTACCAAGATCCACACGGAATACAGCAACACCACCGCCATCACCAACAGCAGCAGCGCCTTGGCCACAGCAGTCCAAGTGGGGGCACGACCTAAACGAATAAAGGCGTACACAACCAGCGCCACCCCACCCAAGAGATCAATCACACGCCAAGGTTCAAAGCGCGCCGTGGAAACCAAGAACTGTGCGTCGGCGGGCTTGAGCAAGGTGAAATCGAACTTTCCATTGCGAATGCCTTCGGTGACGGTGGCCAGGCTGGGTGTCACGCCCCCTTCCAAAATGCCTTTGAGCAAGACAAACCAGCCAATCACCATCAACGCCTCGGGGAAGGTCCAACCGGCCATGCTGTCTTTCTGCTCGAACACCACCAGCAAGGGAATCATGGTAACGCCCAGCCAGAACACCGACATGATGCCCTTAAACACGAAGTCAAAACGGTACTGCATGGCCAAGGCGGCCGAAATGCGCGCTTGAACGCCCAGCAGATTCCAATACCTTTGCAGCTTCAAAGCAGGCATCGCTTTAGCCTCCAAACGCGATGAACCTTCGCATGCCACGGCGCCACACGAATGAGGCGGTGGCGGCCATCACTGCGACATAGATCCACTGTATCGCCAGCTCGTGCCAAGCCGCGGCCAGGGAAAGCTTGCCAATCCAGGTTTCGGCGGGAAACGCCAGCGTGTAGCGAAAAGGCAGCGCGCGCGCAAACGGCGCCACCCAGGGTGGCAGCAACTCAAGCGGAAACAGGTAGCCCGAAAGCACAAAGTGCACCGCCAACCAGATGTCGAAAATCGACAACGCACTTTCCACGAACATGGCCAACGAGCCAATGGTCAGCATCGTGAAAAACAAAATCAGCCAGGCGCCCACCAGCGATAGCAAGAACACCAGCAGTTTGCTGAAGCTTCCAAACAGCAGGTCGCGGCCGCCCACCCACATCAATAGCGCAATGATTGGTGACATCATCAGCACCCGCATGGGCACGGCCGCCAAGTGTTCGGCGCTGTACTGAACGAGCGGCGAGATGGGTCGCAGCAGGCGCGTGGCCAGCGTGCCTTGCCGCACGTCCATGGTCATTTCCCACACCAGCCAATTGTTGGTGACGATGCGGACGATCAACACGGCCAGGTAGTAAGTGACAAAATCGCGTTGCGCATACCGTCCCACGGGGCCGTCGGCCGCCACGGCCGTCCATAGGCCCATCATCACTAAGGGCATGTTGGTTGTGAGAATCCAAACCAGAAACTCTGCGCGGTAGGCGACCATCTCCGCAAAGCCCACACGCAAAAGCGCGGGGTAGGCGCGCAGCGTGCGCCGCATTTACGAAGCCTCGCTCTGCGGGGTGGGCGCGTGGTTGGTAAACAGCTCGCGCATCACGTCTTCAAGCGGTGGATCTTCGATCGTGAGATCGGCCACCGGCAGGGCCAAAAACGCTTGTTTGACGGTGTCGTTGACGGCAGAGGCGGGCACAGAAAGCACCACGCGCCCCTCCTCATGCACAAGCACTGGCCCCAAAGGTTGCACCGCGCTGGCGCTGACGGGAGTGGCCAAGCCGATGGTGATGCGTCGCTCAGGTTTGGTGCGGCGGATGAGGGTTTTTAGATCGCCGTCGTAGATCAATTGCCCTTTGTCGATCACCACCACGCGCGGGCACAACGCGGCCACGTCTTCCATATAGTGGCTGGTCAGCAGGACTGTGGCGCCAAACTCTTCGTTGTAGTGGCGAATGAACTGGCGCATTCGGGCTTGCATCGAGACATCAAGCCCAATGGTGGGTTCATCCAAGAACAGCACTTTGGGTTTGTGCAACAGAGCGGCCGCCAGTTCGCATTTCATGCGTTCACCCAAAGACAGTTGCCGGGTGGGCTTGAAGATGAGGTCGCCGATTTCGAGCAGCTCGATCAGTTTGTCGAGCGTGTGTTTCGATTCGGCCTTGGGAAGATCATAGATGGCCCGGTTCATGGCGTATGTTTCAGCCGGCGGCAGGTCCCAAAGCAGCTGCTGCTTCTGCCCCATCACCAGCGTGATGGTTTTCAAAAACTCCACCTGCCGGTTTTGGGGCGTAAATCCGAACACACGCGCTTGCCCCGCGCTGGGGTGAAGCAGGCCTGACAAGATCTTGAGCGTTGTTGTTTTTCCCGCGCCGTTGGGGCCTAAGAAGCCCACGCGTTCGCCCGCCGCTATGGCGAAGGACAGGTCGCGAAGCGCCTCAACGGCCTCGAACTTGCGCCGAAACACCGATCGAACTGCTGCCATAACGCCCGGCGCGCGTTTGTGCACGCGGTACGTTTTGCACAGCGAGGAAACCTCAATCACGATGGCTTTCCGCGAGCGGCCACAGCCACGCGGCGCCACGCACGCCACTGGAGTCACCGTGTTTGGCCTTCACCAAACGCGTGCTGACAACGTCGGAGAACACGAACTTTTTCCACAGCTGGGGCACCGTTTGATAAAGGCGTTCTACGTTGGAAACGCCGCCACCCAGCACGATCACGTCGGGATTCAGAATGTTGATGATGGTGGCAAGCCCCCGCGCCAGCCGATGTTCGTAGCGAGCCAAGGTGGCCAAAGCGGCTTCGTCTTGGGCCATCGCCGCGGCCACGACGTCTTCCGCCTTCAACGCTCGTCCCGTGACGCGCGCATGGTCGGCGGCCAAGCCGGTGCCCGACAGAAACAGTTCGGTGCATCCGTGCAAGCCACACCAACAGGCGGGCAGTGGCAACTCATCGGGTTGGGGCCACGGCAGGGGCATGTGACCCCATTCGCCGCTAATGCCATCAGGGCCTTCCAAAATGCGGCCATCAACCACAATGCCACCTCCGGTGCCGGTGCCGATGATCACGCCAAACACCACCCGCGGCCGGGCGCTCAGCTTTTCGTCTGGCAACAGAGCCGCGGCGCCATCAGAGGCTTCCGACAAGGCAAAACAATTGGCGTCGTTTGCCACGCGCACGGGACGGGCGAGGCGTTCGCTAAGGTCGCGGTCAAGCGGGTGGCCGATCAGCGCTCGGGTGTTGGCGTTTTTCACCAACCCGGTGGCGGGCGAAATTGTGCCGGGAATGCCCATGCCCACCGTGCCTTGTTGTCCTACCTGCGCGTCCACCTCACGCACGATATCGGCAACGGCATCCAGAATCTCTGTGTACGAACCTTTGGGGGTGGGCCGCCGAAGACGACACAGAGGCTGCCCCTTTGCATCGATGGCCAGCGCTTCGATCTTGGTTCCGCCCAGGTCAATTCCAATACGCATCATTCATCTCGCATCTCAGGTTGGTCGGGTGGTGGTAGTCTTATGACAGATGCCCGTCTATGTGTCCGAATACGTTGCTGAGCTCAGGCACCTGGGAGCCAGCGACTTCGGTGTTCGCTACCCTTCCCCGGTGCTGGTCGTCAAGGGCGTTGGCGGAAACTTAAAAGATTCCAAAGACCACGGTGGCACCATGATCACCGACAATTTGGACGATTTGCGTCAGGCCACCATGTTGATCGGCCGCGTGTTTTTGTTGCGCAAGGGAAGGGCGGCGGCGCCGGGCCCCATCATGCTTGGACGAACGGCGGTCAATGACTTGGCGATTCCCGAGTACTCAATTTCGCAGCGTCATTGTTTAATTCGCTTGGAAGCTGGAGGGGCCAGCATTGCTGACGCGGGATCCACCAACGGAACTTATGTGGCGGGACAGCGTTTGCCGCCGCAAAAGCCTTTGCCACTGACCGATGGCATCGAAATCACCCTGGGGCGATTCGTATTCACCTTCCACACCGCCGCGGGCTTCCGCAAGGTGCTGGAAGCCACGCCACTGGGTTAACCGGCAAGGGCGGTGTTAGCGATTGGCGCGCGTGCGTTTTCGCGCCGGCCGTCGGGCCGCCACGTTGGAATCTTCGCCGCCCGGGGCGTTGTGAAGCGTTTTCCAACCATCGGGCAGAAGCGGCGCATGACGTGAAACCTGCGCCTGTCCTGTCCACACCAACGGAGACCAGCGATGATTCCACTGCGCCTGCCGTGCGGGCTGCCGGGGGGCGCTGCCGAAGCCCATGCCGTTGAGAGCCAGAGGGTTTTGAAACATCACCGCTTGCCCGGCGAAAAAATCCAAACGTAGCCACGTAAGCTCAGGATGCAATCCCACGTCGAGCCGATCGGGTTCAGGCAACATCACGATGGCAAATTCTTCGGGGCGTACGAAGCGCGCGGGCTCGCGCACGTCTTCATCGGCGCGCAGGCCTGTGATGCCGCCTCCCACTGCCGGGTAGATGCCCGGCAACGGATAGCTGGCGCCGCTTTGAATGCCCTGCCAGCGCAAGAATCGGCTTTTCCCGCCCACGTACACCAACACGTGGTCTTCGCGCGGATCGCTGCCACCCACGCGCACCACGTTTTGTGGTTCGTAGAGGAACTCATGGAAGAAAAACAAATACCCCACCGGCCGCCAGCCCGCATCGCTGGTGAGCCGTGAAGGCCCGCGCAAGATCACAGTGATGTGTTCCCAGTCGCCTTCGTGATGGTTGATCCATTCGTTGTAGGGATAATAAAACCAGTACTCAAGCGCCAGCAGTCCCTTGTCGCGGTTGAACCAAGACACGTGGGCGTGCTGGGTGGGAGCGTAGTCAAGCGCCTCCGGTGGCGCGTTGGCCATGGGGTCGCCGTTCATGATCGCGCGCCAACGGTGCCGCCAATTTGAAAGCCCCTGCTCCTTGCGATCGTCCCCGGGGGCGTCCACGAAGTATTGCAAGCTGCGGCCGCTGCCATCCGTGTCGGGCAGATCGCCCCAATCGTCCGCGGCCAGCTTGTGGTGCGGCAGCGCTTCGTATTCATGCACGGTGCGGCCCTGTTCATCGAGCACGCGGGCCATCAGGCTGGCGCCGTCGGCCCAGGCGTAGCGCACGGGAACCGGCCAGATGTCTTTGTGGGCAAAAGCCATCGCGGGGTTGTAGCGGCGGGCCAAAACGGCGCCTGCAGCGCGCGCTTCTTCTGCTGGGGTCAGGGGAGCGGGATCTGCGATGTCGCGCCAGCTTTGCACCGGAGCGGCTGGAGATTGCGGCTGCACAACAGCGGCACGGGCAGACATGGCGCTGCTTGCGAGGGCCACAGCCACCACGGTGATCGATACCGCCGGCCTACGTCGAATCATCGTTTGCCTACTATGAGAACATCGTCTAATTTTCAAACGGCTTGAGCGCGGGGCCCACGCGCACCCCGCGACGTCTTAAGCCCGCCCTTGTGTCATACGATAAGCATGACATGGACCAACCTCTGCGTGCCGGTGGTGTTTTCTGCCGCCTACATACGCCCGTGCTGTTTTTCGCGCTGGCGGGGGCGTTTGGCTGCACCAAGGAGCTTGCACAACCGGTGCTGCAAACCGAAACCGCGCCGGTTGGAAATTCTTTGAGGGCACCGGCGCCCATTGATCCCAAAGCCAAACAGGGGCGGGTGGGCATGCCCGAGCGCCGTTGGGGCACCAGGGAAGATGGCAGCAAGTATGCGCTCAACACCACCAAGGCGGTCTTGGAGGCGCAGGCCAAAAGCCTAAACAATCACCCCGAGGGTCTGCAGCGCGCGCAACTACAAGGCGCGCTTGACGCACAGATGGGTAACTTGGCGCGCTGCTTCGATAACGTGAGCGTGACGCAGGTGGGGGTTTATTTCGAGGCCGATCCCAGCGGGGAAGCGCGCGGCATTCAGGTGCGGGGGGCACCGCCCGCAGCGCAAGATTGCGTGACCAATCTCATCCGCGGGCTTAAAATCCCACAATTCGAGGGCCACTCCGTTCCGGTGGATTTCCCCCTGTCAATCAGCCAGCGCGTAGAGACGGTGACCACAACGGCACAGCCCTCCAATGAAGCGCGACCCAAGACGTTTGTGAATCCCTAGCGGGGTGGGCTTAGAACCTCATGCCACGCTTGGCACGGAACATAAACCACTTGTAAGTGAGGTAGGAAGCCCCACCGGCCGCAGCCACACCCATGACTGGCATCCCGACCACGCCGATCAGCACTGCCGACCCGGTCCATGCGCCCAACGCCCAAAAGCCCTTTTTACGGGCGACCTCTTTGTCCCTTAGCACCAAGCTGCCCATGCTTTAGGAGTTAGCATGCGGACGCGCTCGCGGCCACGCGGGGCAAAGGAGCCACGCGTCAATAAGGGGCGTACGCTTTGACTTCGCTCAATTGTGAGCCCAGCAAATCGTTCACCAAACGCTTGAGCGCCGCACGCCGGTCGTTGGTTCGGTAAACGGCGCGCGCCAATGAAACGAACCGATCGCCGAAATCTTGCGCCCGTTCGCAGTCGCGAATCTCATCTTCAATATCCCACAACGCGGCGTTGACATCGCGCAGCTGTTGGGTGGCTTTGGCAATTGCCTCGTTGGCGGGGACAGCGTGCGCGCGTTTGGCTTCGAGCAACGCCAATTCGTAAAGCACAAGTCTGCGCTTTTCGGGATCGGTCAGGCGCGTGGCCTTGATCTCCAGAATCGTGATCTTGTCGATCAATTCGCCTGGGCTTACGTCGATGGTGACGGTCACAATGAGCTCCTTGCCTCAACATCGGTAGGGGCAAGGCCAAAATGAAGCGGTGGTGACGACGCTTACGTTGCCGTGAGTTCTTGCAGGGCGCGTTTCACAAGGTCCAGCGCACCTGGCCAGTCGCCCGCGCGTGGCTGCCGAAACAACCGTAGACTTGGGTACCAAGGGCAGGTGTCACCGGACTCCTGCCAACGCCAATCGGGAACGGCTGCCAACAAGGTCCACGTGGGCCGCCCCAACGCCCCGGCCAAATGCGGCAACGACGTGTCGGAGGAAAGCACGAGATCCACGTGCTCAAGCAAGGCCGCGGTGTCGGTGAAACTGGCAGGGCCCAAATCCAAACGCGAGCCCCAGTCTTCAATCGGACACGGCGCAGGCCATTGTTCCAGCTGCTGGGCGCCAAAACCCTTTTGCACCGACAACCAACGCACACGCAAGCGTTCGTCGTTGATCAGCGTGGCGAAGCTTGCCAGCGGTATGGATCGCCTTTGATCGCCCCGGTATTGCGGATTCCCTTGCCATCCCAACGCCACCCGCAACTCGCCTTGGCGCGGCCCCAACGCTTGTCCCCAATGGTTCACCAGCGCGGGGTCTGGATGAATGTAGCGTGAGGGCGCCCAGATTTTGTTTGAGGCGGGTCCGCACAGATGCGGCAACGAAAACAGCGGCACAAACGCATCGGCCGCGGGCACGGGATCGCTTGGCCGCAGCACCTCATCCAACCCGGCCACCTCACGCAGCACGGGATGCAACCACGCATGATCTCTGGCAAGCCCGAAAGGCGGTACCAAGGTCACGCGCCCCACGCGGGCCCGCGCGGCTTGCGCGTAGCGAATGAGCTGCAAACAGTCGCCAAGGCCCTGTTCAGCCAAGATCAGCAGATGCGCCCGCGGATCCGATTCGCCCTGCCATAATCGCACGCCACCCGGGGCGCGCAGCTGCCCTGCTTTGACTTGCTGGCGGCGATCCTCAGCGATGCCGGCCAAGCCTTCGGCCCAGCGCCCGCGGAAGCAATTGAGCTGCGCCAAGTTGAACGCGGCCACCGTGTGGCCAGGCTGCAACTCACAAGCGCGCTTTAGGCTTTGTTCGGCTGCGGCCGCGTGCCCAAGTTCACGAAGGCAAGACGCTTGGCTTACGAGCGCGTCCGCGTTGTGAGGCTCCAAGGCCAAGCAGGCTTGCGCCAACAAGAGCGCTTCGTCAAATCGGCCCACGCGCACCAACGCGCGCGCGGCCAATTCGGGAAAATGCGCGGCCTGCGTGTGCTTTTCGGCGTACCTGTCGAAGGTGGCAGCTGCCTCATCCCAAGCAAGCGCTGCGGCCAAGGTGAGAAACAGATTGTGTGCGTGTCCGCTTTGCAGCGGATCCAACGCCAAAGCGTCAACGTGATGTGCGCGCGCCTGTGCCAGCATGTGCGCCCGCTCGCTAGCTATTGGCGCTTGCATGGCTTGTGCACGCAGCAGATTGCCCAGGCCAGCGGGTGCCCAGGCAAATGTGGGCGCCGCTTGCAGTAGATGCCTCCAGTGTCGCTGCGCTTCGGCCACATTGCCCAGCTGACGCTGGCACAGCGCCAATTGATGGCGCGCCATAACTGAGCTGGGATCGGATTTCAGCGCGGCCTCGAAATGTTCAGCGGCCTGCAACATGAGCTGCTGCTGCAAAGCCGCCGTGCCCGCGGCCATATGATCGAAAGTTTCGGTCATGCGGATGGGCCACGGTGCACTTAGGTGCCCCCCAACGTACTTGCTGTGCAAACGCGTTCGCATTGAGGGGCAGTGCCCGCCACGGGACGGACCAACTTGTCACAGGCAAAAGAATCGAGCGCGTCGATGCACGACGCCGCCGTCATTTCTTGAAAAACCGTATTTGCTGGGCAGGCAAACGGCTTTGTGGTGCAGGCGGCCAGCAGGTTGGCGGTGCATTGCTCTTGCGACGTTCCCAAGCTGCGCCCCTGATTGGCAAGCTCCGCTTCCGCATCGCTGCGCTGAATTGCGCTGAAGCATTGCCAGTACTTCCGGCAATCGACTTCGGCCTTTTCTTCGCAGTACTCCTGGGCGGTGACCGCGCGTCCGCCTGAGGTGTCCACGCAGGCGACAACAGAGCTCAATCCGGCCAACAAGCAGACCGCGAGGGTGCGGCCTGACCAGATCTTCGCCCAAACATAGGTTCGCGCATTCATGTGGCTAGCTTAGCGCGCGTGGGATGAAAACCTCCACCGCTTCGGGGCGGTTGAAGTTTTGTCGGCAAAAGACGATGCGCAAAGGGGGGATCCATGGCGACACGATGGCAAGGGAGTGTGCGTCCTTGAGTGGGGATGCAAATTTAGGAAGCTTGCGCAGCTTTCGGGTGCAAACCACGTCGCCAACGGCCGCGCATTTGTCCGAAGCGCTAGGTCCGTTTTGCGGGGACGACTCGCTGGCCTTGCCGCTGGCGCCGGGGCTTTCGGTGGGCACTGTGACCCGCTTTGTGGTGTCGCTGCAAGGCGGCCAAGCTGTGTTTCGGGGGCGTGCGCAGGTGCTGTCGGTGCGGGCCGCAGCCCCCGATGAACTTGGAAGCGTCAGGCTAAAAGTGCTGGAGGTGGTCGACGAAACCCGCGACTTTTGGGGCGCCTTGCTCCAGCGAAAGCGGGCGTCTTCCCGCATGCCGCCACCACCCCCGGGCCGCAAGCTTCCCCCGGGGACCGTGCCCTGTCTTGAGCCTGAACCCGTTTTGTGGGCCTCGCTCGTGACTTCGGTGTTTTATGGCGAGGACGACCAAACCCCGCCTGTTTTGATCGGTGCGCGCGCGCCGGGCGAAGGTCTGGCCGCCAGTCCGACCCGGCTAACGGGAAAAACGGCGGGATATGTAGGCAAGTCTATGGTGGCGCGCAAATCTGACTGGCCCCCATGGGCGCTGGCCGGGGGCGCCAAGGTGCGATCAACGTTGGCCGCGGTGTGGGCGATGGTGCCGGTTGAGTCTCGTCCTGTGGTGGCCCGCGTGGGCCCTTGGGCCGGCTTTTGGATGGTGGGGCTTTTGTGTGGTTTGTGGTGGTCCCCGGCGAAAATGAAAATGCAGAGCGACCCGCCCGCCGCTCAACACATGGCCTTGCCCTCTGTGGTGGCCGCCACGGCGGCGCCCGTTGACTTGCCCGCACCTCCCACGCCCCGCCGTGGTCCCGACCGGTGCATGGCCAACCTCGTGACTGAACCAGCGGGGGCGCAGGTGTTTTGGGGCGAAACCGCCTTGGGCGAAACGCCCCTGCAAGAGGCGACCGTGCCGTGTGGCCGCGCCCTGGTGAGCCTGAAGCGTGCGCGCTACGAGCCTGTGCTGGTAACCGTAACCGCAACCATGGATGGACCGGTCACCTTTGCGCAGAAACTAAAGCGTCCACAGGCCGAGCTTTTGATCACCAGCGAACCAGCGGGCGCTGAAGTGTTTGTGGATGATGCGTTGGCCGGGAAAACACCTGCGCGGTTGACGGTGGCGCAATTTCAGACCACTTCGGTGCGTGTGGAAAAAGCCGGCTTCGAAGCTGTGGGTCGACAGGTGCGTGTGGAGGCTGCGGACAAAGAGCTGCGGGTGCGCTTGCAGCGTGCCAAAGCGCGCAAACGCAGCAAACGGCGCTAAGAAGGACCGAGGAGCGACAATGGCATCGCTCGCGTGACATGCACAGCTACGACGGGGGGCTGTAACCGTCTGGTGCCTTTCCAAACAGCTAACCCGGCCTCGCTGCACCTGCGGGTGTTGAAAATGGCACTGGCACGGATTGTGCTGACCCTAATACCAAGGGGACATGATGAACCAAACCAAAACACATCACGCGGTACGCTGTGTCGGTTTTGATGGTTCCAGCGCCGTTCATCGCAGCGGCTTTCATGGTCATGGTCCCAGCCTGGAAGGAGGCATCCGATGTTGATCGCCATGTTCGCCATGATTCTTTTCGGCGCCATTCTCGTCGTCCCACTGTTGTTGAAGGCCGTGGCAGAAGAGCCGCAGATGCGCCTCGCAACGGGCGACCACGCTGCATCACCTACACGTCAGCGCTGGTCTGCGGTGACCGTGCGAGAGAAGCGCCGCGTGCATGCTCACGGCCGAGCCAAGACAAGGATCAAGAGCGCACACCACGCAGGGCTGTAAGCACGCTCAAGCGCCCCGCGATATGTGTTCATGCAACGTGGCCAAGCTACGAGCACAATCAGCCGTCAACGGATTGTCGCTGCGAAGAACGTAGCCTCCCAACAGTGACGTGATTTGTATCTTGACCCGCGGCAACTTGTTTTCGGCGAAGAAAATGTCGGGCAGTTGCCCACTGTACCAACCTTGAACAAGCGCACGGAACACCGCCACCGCCTGATTCATGGGAGCGGCGTAGAGGCGCTGCCAATCCACTTCCTGGTCCTGCAATTCTAGATGCACCAGCGAAGCGGCCAAAGACGCCGACTCCAACGCCAATGTGACCCCCGATGAAAACACCGGGTCAAGAAAGTCTCCCGCGTTGCCAGCCACCGCCCATCGGTTCCCGTGAAGGCTTACGTTTTTGGTTGAGTACTCACGAATGACCTGCGGGGGTAACACGGGCTCGGCGTGGGAAAGTCGCCTCATAGCGTTTTCATCTCGCCACATTTGTGTCTGAAGCTTCTGCACTGGGGTGCCGGGTAAACTGTCCCAGTGCTCGGGATCGCAAACCATCCCCACGGAGGTGCGGCCATTGGAAAAGGGGATGATCCACATCCAACCGTTGTCTGGATGGCAGCACACCCAGATGTCCCCTTCGTGTTCGCCCACATCCCGCCGATCACCTTCAAAGTGTGTAAAGCAAGCCACGCGGTTGGGAAGCCCTGTCGGCTGATCCAGCTTGAGACAGCGGGCCAAAACGCGACCATAGCCGCTGCAGTCAAGAATGAATCGGGCGTTCACAGCGAAGGTTTTGTCTCGCCACTGGTCGTGCACCTTCAGTGTGGCTCCCGAGGCGCCGATGGCCACCTCCTGCACTTCATGGCCAAAACGCACCTGCACACCTCGTCGCCGCGCACAGGTGGCCAGCGTTTGATCAAAATCATCGCGCGGCACTTGAAAGCTGCTGGCTCTATCTCCCGGAAGTCCCGCACCGAATGCGAAACGTTCCTCCCGCTGCCCGCGTAAAAACAGCGCTCCGGCCTTCACCATGTAGCCGCGCTTTTGCACGGCTTCGAGCAAACCTAACTCCGCCAACAGGTCGTTGCACCGGGGAAGCAGCGACTCGCCCACCACTTGGCGCGGAAAGTGGCCGCGTTCCAGGCAAACCACCTTGTGTCCCCGCTGAGCCAAACCCACAGATGCAGCGCTTCCTGCGGGGCCCGCTCCTATCACCACAACGTCGGCTTCTTCAGTCGTCATGTCTTTCTTACGCGTGGCTATGTACAGCGCATTTGCCTGCGTTTCGCAATCGGAATTCGCTTGCGAGCGCAAACGCGCGTGGCAGAATCGGCGCCAGATCCCTGTTGTCATGCGTCATGTAAGCTTTGAGCCGAGTGGGCCTACACCGGCGGTACCGTCCAAATTGGCGGAAGGCGCGCCCAGTCCGGCCCGCCCCCCCAGACTGAAAGGTTGGGCCTGCGCAGCGCAAATGGCGCGCGTGGCGCTTTGTGGGCTGGCATTCCTGGGCTTCGGTTTGGGCGGCTGGCTCTTGGCTTGGCTGATGTTGCCTTTGCTACGGCTGTGGCCAGGCACGGACTTTCAAAAGCAACGCCGCTGTCAAAAACTCGTGCGCTTTGCGTGGATTGGTTTTCACGATTACATGCGGCTCGCCGGTTTGGTGAACTTCAACCACCGGAACATGCGGCTTCCGCTGACGCAACCTTCGGTGATCATCTCCAATCACCCCACGTTGATCGACATTACGGCGCTGGTGGCGGCGATCGGGCCCGTGTGTTTCTTTGCCAAGGGCCCCCTGTTCCGCAACATGGTGTTTGGCCCGTTGCTGCGCGCCTGTGGTCACATACGCGGCGCCGGGGCCGATCAGAAAACGCAAGGTGCCGCTTTGGACGAAGCGCTTGGTCGGCTTGCCGCAGGGCACAGTGTGTTGCTGTTTCCAGAGGGCACGCGGTCGCCGGTGGACAGTTTAAGAAGGTTTCGCTTGGGCGCTTTTGAGCTAGCCCGGCGGGCGCAAGTTCCGTTGGTTGTAATTCACGTCGACGTACGCCCGTTGGGGCTTTATAAGGGGGTGCCCTGGTACGCCATTCCCACCACCGCCATGCGCCTACAGCTAAGACATGTGAGCACCTTCAACAATTGGCCAGCTGTGACCGATGCACAAGCGCTTTGCGCCTTGCGCGATCGCGTGCGGGGCTTGCTTGTTGAGCGCGGCTTGGGTTGCGACTGTGCCACACGACCGGGTGACGATCACTCTGCCGTAACACCGATTCTTGATATGCAGGAAGAATTCCGTTGAAGCGCGACGAATTGGAAATCGAGCTCAAGCGTCTCATTGTGGACGCGCTGATGCTGAAGGATGTAAAGCCCGAACAGATCGATACCCACGCGCCGTTGTTCGTGGACGGCCTGGGTTTGGATTCAATCGACGCACTAGAGTTGGGAATGGCCATTGAGGCCCGCTGGGATTTCAAGATCGGCGGCGAGGAAGAGCAAACGCGCACAGCCTTCGGCTCTGTCCGAAACCTGGCTGATTTCGTTTTGGAAAACCTGAATGCAACGGGCGCAGCAACATGAGTGACGCTGCCGCAAAGATGACGCCCGACGAGATTCTGGAACAGGTGCGGGCCTTGATGTCCGAGTTGTTCGGCTTGCCCGCTGAGAGAGTTCAGCTGGATGCGCATCTGATGAACGATCTGGACTTAGACAGCTTGGACGCCATCGATATGGCCGTGAAGCTGCAGGAGATGACGGGCTTTCGCGTGGAGGAAGGCGCGCTTAAATCTATCCGCACTGTGGCGGATGTTGTGGCGCTGGTGCAAAGCATCCTTGCCCAGCAAGCCGTGGCCGGTTAGCGCGGAGGGGGCCCATGCTGAAGGTGGCCGCCAGCGTTGCCGTCGTTGTGGCCGCTGTGGTGTACCCCTTGGCGGTGTACCTTGGGCTGTTGCACTGGGGCGTGGGGCAGGTTTCATGCGTTTTGGGCGTTGCGGCCTTGTTGACCTTGGGGCTTCGCTGGCTTGCCTTCAAGCAGCGCTTCGATTGGGAATTGCTGCGTCCTGCGCTGGTGGTGCTTGTGTGCGCGGGCCTGGGATGGTGGGTGAAGGACAAGCGTTTCTTGCTGTTTCTGCCCGTGCTCATCAACGCAGGCTTGTTGGTGAGCTTCGGTAGAACGTTGCTGCAAGAGGTCCCTCTGGTGGAAAGGTTTGCGCGTCTGGCGCATTCAGATCTGTCTGCCGCGGAGGTGCAACACTGCCGCCAGGTTACCAAGCTTTGGTGCGCGTTCTTTGCGGGCAACGGCATTGTGGCGGGCCTGCTGGCAGGTTTTGCGCCTCTGTCTTGGTGGGCCACGTACACGGGGCTGTTGGCTTATGTGCTCATGGGCGCCTTGATGACGGGCGAATACTTGCTGCGAAAGAAGCGCTTTGGGCGCTTCGGGCCAGGTTTTCCTGATCGGTGGTTGGCGCCGGTGTTTTCCGCTTCTCGAGGCAAGCTGTGACGTCAGCCGTCCTTGAGTTGCTCCGTTTGCCTCGCGAAACGCCCGTCGCGTTGGGGCGAGACGGCGATGTTACGGCCCGGGACCTGCTGGCCTTGGCGGAGGGACTCGCGCACGCCCTGCCCGCGGTGGGAGATGAAGGCGTTCAAGACGTTGCGATTGTGTGCGCGGATCGTTATCACCTGGCCGCCGCCCTGTTGGGGGTTTGGCTTGCCGGCCATCGCGTGGCGTTGCCTGCCAACGATCGTCTGGAAACGCTTCAAGCTTTGCGTGAGCGCACGCCACTTGTGGCGGTGGTGGGTGATGGGCAAGCGGGTGCCGATATAGATTTGCGCGGTATACCGCCCCGCCAGTCGCAGCGCGAATCGCTTGGCTTTTCCGCCGCCAAACCAGCGGTGTGTCTTTACACCTCGGGCACCACGGGGCTGCCGCAACCGCACGCAAAGACGTTTGGGCAGCTGCTGGGCGAAGCGCAAGTGCTGGGCACGTTGTTTGATTTTCACAACCGCCGCGTGCTGGCCACCGTGCCATCGCATCACATCTATGGTTTGCTGGCCGGCGTGTTGGCGCCGCTCATGGCTGGGGGCAGCTTTGTACGCGAAACACCCCTGCACCCCGCGCAAATCATGGATGCGGCGGGTTTTTTTCAAGCCGATACATTGGTGGCTGCGCCGGCAAACCTAAAGGCCTTGGTTTGTTGGCCGCATGTGCGCCAAGCGCGTGATGGGCATGAAGGCGCGTCTTTGCGCACCGTCTTTTCTTCGGGCGCGGCGTTGCCTGCTGACGTGGCCACGCAACTGCAAGCGCTGTGGAACCTATCGGTTACTGAGCTTTTGGGGTCGACCGAAACGGGTGCCATGGGGCACCGGAAAGCCCCGCAGAGCAGCGCGTGGACGCCGCTTCCCGGCGTTGTCCTGAGTACAGCGCAGGCGTTGGAGATGCCCGACCTTGACCCCAAGCAACTTCTGTTGCGTTCGCCCTTTGTGGCCCTTGATGATTGGTACGTAACGAACGACATTGGGCAGGTCTGCCCCGATGGAAAGTTTCAGCACCACGGCCGTGTGGACCACGTGGTGAAGGTGGGAGGCAGGCGGGTACACCTTGTGGCCCTGGAGAACCGCATACGCAACCTGCCGGGTGTGCATGACGTGGCTATGCTGGCGTTGCCAGCGCCGCCTCCCCGCGATGTGGAACTGGCTTGCGTGTTGGTGGCGCCCGGCGTGAGTGTGGACCGCATTCGCGCTTCATTGCTGCAGGTGTTTGATCCGGTGGCGCTGCCACGGCGCTGGCGTTTTGTGACCGCGTTGCCGCGCGAGCCAAATGGCAAGCTGCCACGGGCGCGCTTATTGGCGCTGTTTGAAGGTGACGGGCTCGAACACGGCATGGATGTGGCCTGCGAAACGCGTGCGTGTTCGAGCGCCGCTGATGGCAGCAACCATTGCTTCACAATCGCGGTTCCCTCCGACGCCTGGTTTTTCGAGGGCCATTTCGAAGGCGATCCCCTGATGCCCGGGGTGGTGCAAGTGAATGACTTGGTGCTGGAGCACGCGGCCCTGGTTTTTCCAGATCTTCTACATCTGCAGCAGGTCAGCCGGTTGAAGTTCAAACATCCCATTCGTCCGGCGGATGTGTTGACGCTTCGCCTTTGCCGCACGCAGGAGGCGCAAAGCTTGTCCTTTGCCTTGCACGTGGGAGAGGTGGAGTGCAGCAGCGGCGTGCTGGAGTTCGCGAGGTCTCCAGCATGACCTTTCGTGCTTGCGTGGTGATCCCCACGTACAACAACCCCGCCACGATTGGCGCCGTGGTGAAACAGGCGCGTGCCCACGTTGCCCATGTGTTGGTAGTGGACGATGGCAGCAGCGAGGCGGGGCGTGCGGCCGTGGCGGCCCTGGCCGCGCAAGGGCTTGCCCAGGTGCACCACCGCGCGCACAACGGAGGCAAGGGCGCGGCCGTGAAGACGGGCATTCGGCTGGCTTCGGAACAGGGATTCACGCACGTGTTGCAAATCGACGGCGATGGGCAACACGCGGTGGACGACATGCCGCTTCTGCTTGCTGAAGCACAAGCCCATCCTGACGCTTTGATTCTTGGGCGCCCGCTCTTCGACGCCAGCGCGCCCAAGGCCCGGCTGTGGGGCCGCAAACTTACCAATTTTTGGGTACACGTGGAAACCGGTGGCCGCGTGATCTTGGACCCCATGTGCGGCTTTCGCGTGTATCCGGTGCACGCCGTGATGGCCGTCTTGCCCACAGCCGATCGCATGGACTTCGACCCAGAAGTTGCCGTGCGTTTGGTGTGGCATGGCCTGGCGGTGCGGCACGTGAACACACGCGTGCGCTATCTCAGCGCGGAAGAGGGTGGCGTGTCGCACTTTCAGATGGGCCGTGACAACTTACGCATCACCTGGATGCACACGCGATTGGTCTTCGGCGCCTTATGGCGCTTGTTGACCTTGCGCAAACTACGGAGCCACACGTGGAACGTACGGGCTGGCTGAACGTCAAAGAAGTCGGCAGCGTGTTCGGCATGAAGGTGCTGCTGTTCCTTTGCACGGCGGCGGGTCGCGGGCCCGCGCGCTTGCTTCTGCGTGTGGTGGCCTTCTATTACGCCCTTGTTTCCATCACGGCCCGACGGGCCTCGCGCGCTTACTGGACGAATTTGGGATACGACCCCACATTTGCGCGCATCTATCAGCACATCTTTCGGTTTGCCGAATGCAGCTTGGACCGACTGTTTTTCCTCAAACGAGACTTTCGACCCTTCGTGGTGAACACAAACGGTCGCGAACATCTGCACGCTCTGGCGCAGCAAAAGCAGGGCGCCATTTTGTTGGGCGCGCACTTGGGCAGCTTCGAGGCCATGCGCGCGGCGGGCGACGACTTGGAGACACCCATCAATGTGGTGGGCTACTTCGGCAACGCGCGCGCTGTGAACCGTTTGTTAGACGCTCACAGCGACGGCCGGGGTCGCACGCATTTGCTTGAACTCAAGCCTGATTCCATCGACTTTATTTTCCGCGCCAAAACTTTGCTTGAGCGAGGGGAGTTGCTGGCAATTCTGGGCGATCGGGTGATGTCGAATCATTGGGCCGAGGTGGTTTTCTTGGGCCAAAAAGCAAGGTTGCCCACGGGACCTTTCATTCTGGCCGCCAGCTTGAAATGTCCCGTCTACCTTACCTTCGGGCTTTACCACCCGCCCAATCGTTACGAGCTTTACTGTGAACCCTTTGCCACGCGGGTTGAATTGCCACGCGGTGCAAAGGCCGAGGCACTGCAGCGCTACGTACAAAGTTTTGCCGATCGCTTGGAACATCATTGCCGCCAGGCCCCCGACAACTGGTTCAACTTTTTCGATTTTTGGAGCGAATCGCATGCGAACTGAAGGCACTGTGGTGATGGGCGACAAGCCCGTTTCGATCGAAGATATCGTGCAGATCGCACGCGGCCAAGCCCCGGTGGCCTTGGACCAAAGCCCTGCCACCCGCGCCCGTGTGCAAGCCAGCTACGATCTGCTTGCGAAAGCCACCCAGGCGCGCAAGCCAATCTATGGCGTGAACACGGGCTTTGGCAATTCTTGTGACGTGGGAGTGGAGGCCGATTGGATTGCCCAGATGCCTCGCAACCTGGTTCGCTTTCATGGCTGCGGGGTGGGGGAAGATCTCAGCGAAGCCGATAGCGCCGCGGTGGTGGCGGTGCGATTGGCCAGCTTGGCGCGGGGGCACTCGGGTGTGCGGCCGGCGTTGCTTGAACGGCTGGCGGAGCTGCTGAACCATAGGATCATCCCGCGCATTCCTAGCCAAGGCTCGGTGGGCGCCAGCGGCGATCTCACCCCGCTTTCCTACGTGGCCGCCGTGGCGATGGGAGAGCGCGAGGTGCACCACCAGGGCAATTTGATGCCGGCGGGCGAAGCGCTGGCGCTGGCTGGGCTGGCCCCGCTTGTGTTCGAGCCCAAAGAAAGTCTGGCCATCATGAATGGCACCAGTGTGATGACGGCGCTCGCATGCACGGCGTTTGCAGCGGCAGAGCGGTTGGGGCGGGTGGCAGCGGCTCTCACCGCGGTGCTTTGTGATGTGGTGAAGGGCAACGCTTCGCACTTTCACGAACGCATCTTCGCGCTCAAGCCCCACCCCGGCCAAACGCAGGTGGCCGCGTGGATAAGAGCCGATTTGCAATACGACGGCACGGGGGTGGGAACGAGCCAGCGCGTGCAGGACCGCTATTCTCTTCGCTGCGCGCCGCACGTCATCGGCGTGTTGATGGACACGCTGACGTTTGTTCGCCAGTGGGTGCAGATCGAAATCAATGGCGTCAACGACAACCCGCTGGTGGACCCTGACACCAACGAAGTTTATATGGGCGGAAACTTCTACGGTGGCCATGTGGGTCAGGCCATGGACAGCCTGAAGACCGCCGTGGCCAGTGTGGTTGACCTGATGGATCGGCAGATGCTGCTGCTGTGCGATGCGTCCACCAATGGCGGGCTGCCCCGCGATCTCGTGGCGGCCAAGGGCCAAGCGGCCACGGCCAATTTCGGCTTCAAAGCCATGCAAATTCTTACGTCAGCGCTGGCGGCGGAGGCCTTAAAGTTGACGATGCCGGCCACCGCGTTTAGCCGCAGCACCGAAGGTCACAATCAAGATAAAGTGAGCATGGGCACGATTGCGGCGCGCGACTGCCACAGCATTGTGGGCTTGGCTGAAACAACAGCGGCAGCGTTGTTGTTGGCGTTATGCCAGGGCGTGGATCTTCGTGGACCCACAGAGGTACATACGCGCGCACAGGCGCTACACAGCTTCGTGCGCGCGCAAAGCGCGCCCGTGATTGAGGATAGGGCACTTGAGTTCGACATCAAGCGATTGGCGCATGGGCTGCGGGAGGGCGCATGGCCGCTCGATTGATTCTGCTTGCCCTCGTGGTGGCATTCTCGGCGCCCCCCATGGCTCTAGGGGCTGAAAAGCCAGCGGCTTCCGCGTGCCCACCCGATGTGGCAACCCTGCTGCGCCCGTTTCAAAAGCTGGTGGGATTTCAGGTGGACTTTGTGGAAGAGAAGTTCATAGCGTTGTTGGCCAAACCCCTCGTGAACCGCGGCCGCGTCTTCTTCATGGCCCCCGACAGTTTGGTGCGGCGGGTGGAAGCGCCCGAGCCCGGTGCGGTGTGGTTGCGTCAGGGACAACTTTGGGTGCGCGATGCCAATGGTGAACGCAAGTTGGATGTGGGCGCTTGGGGGCCAGCCAACGTGTTGATGAATAGCTTCCTCTACGTTTTGCGCGGTGACGTGGAGAACCTAAAAAAGCATTTCACGTTGCAGCTCTCGTGCGAATTCTCCCATTGGTCGTTGCTGCTTGTGCCGAAAGACGCGGCGCTTTTGAAGTTGCTAAAGCATCTGCGCATCGAAGGGCACAAAGACGCCCCTGAAATGTTGGAAATGCTAGATGGCTCCGGCGACCGATCGGTGACCCGTTTTTCTGATGAGGATCGCAGCGTGCGGCTGTCAGACGCCCAAATGAAAGCCGCCTTCGCCGCAAAGCCCGCCCGACCATGAAGCGGCTGGCGTTGGCCAGCGTGGCCTTGGTGATGATCCTGGCGTTCTTTGCTTGGCGCTGGATGAAGATCAGCACCGACCTTGATTATTTTTTGCCGGATGGCGAGGGCGAAAGTCGACTGGCCAGTGAGGTATTGCGGGGGCTGGCACGGGCGCCACTTTCCCGTCGCATCGTGGTGCTTGTGTCTGCGAATGACCACGCACGGGTGCTGGCAGCCACACGGGCGCTGCAGCAGGAACTCGAAGCGTTGCCGCTGTCGATGCCGTCGGGTGAGGCGGCCGCTGAATCGCTAATCACCGCTTTGTTCGATCACCGCTATCACTTTGTTTCCGCACAGCCCGAGCAAGAGCTGCCCACTGTATTGGGCCGCGAGGGCATCTTGGCGGCTGTTGCCGAGTTGAAAACAGCGCTGGCGTCACCGGCGGGGGCTTTGGTGCGCGCAGGCGCCACGCGAGATCCGTTGCTGCTGGCGCAACGGCCTCTGCAACGTTTGGCCGCCATCAACAACGGTGGTCTGCAACTGAAAGACGGCGTGCTGGTGACAGCGGATGGCCGCCACGGCGTCATTTTTGCGAGCAGCCACGCCGCGCCTTTCGATGGACAGGCGCAAACTCAGTTGTGGAAGCGGCTTGAAGCGGCTTTTGCCAAAGTGCGGGCAAGTCACGCGCCGGTGGTGATCGAAGCGTCGGCGCTCGCACGCTACGCCGTGGCGGCTGAGGCCAGCATGAGGCGTGATGTGTCTCGGGTGGCCGTGGCGTCGGCGTTCGCGGTTTTGGCGCTGCTGAGTTTTGTGCTGGTGCGCTTGCGTTTCCTGCCTCTGCTGGTGTTGCCTTTGGCCGCCGGATTTCTGGGCGGCACGTTTGCCTGTTTGGCATTGTTTGGGCAGATCCACGCGATGACGTTTGCCTTTGGATCCGCGTTGATTGGCGTGTGCATCGATTATCCCATTCACCTCATCAATCACATGACCATGCGTGAGGCGGGCGACGAGGAAGCGATGAAGAGCCTTCGTCGCAGTCTGCTGCTTGGCTGCCTAACAACCATCGTGGGCTTGGCGGCCATGATGTGGGGAGGATTGCCTGGCCTTCGCGAGTTGGCGGCCTTCGGAACCTGCGGCGTGCTGGCGTCACTGGGCGCCACGCTTTTGTGGCTGCCTTCGCTGGTGCAAAGCACACCAGCGGCCGCGCGCCATCAACGTGTGGCGCGGTGGGCAGGACGGCAACTGGAACGTGTGCTGGCGCAGCGCTGGGGGGCGCGGGCCATCCTTGTGGGTGCGGTGGGTGTTTGCGCTTGGGGCTTGCCTCAGGTTGTGTGGCAAGACGATCCGCAAAAGCTTACGTCGGTGGACGCGCGCCTTGAAGCCGAGGACCAGCGGGTGCGCGCGGCCGCATTGGGCCAAGAGGAAGGCGCTTTTGCCTTTGTTGTGGTGCCGGATGACGACGAATCGGGCCTGCGCGCCAACGATCGGCTGGCTGTGGCGTTGCATAAGGCGGTGGCCGCAGGGCATCTGCAAAGCTTTTCTTCCTTGCACAACGTGCTGTGGTCCTCCGAGCTGCAAGCAAGAAACGTTCGTTGGGTGAAAGAAAATTTGCAGCAGGACGAGATTCTTAACGCGCTTGCGGGCGCCGGATTTGTGACGTCGTCGTTTGCACCCTTTGGGGCCGAGGGGGCGGACCTGCTGCGTCCGCCACTGCGGCCGGCCGAACTTTCCCCTGCCACCCAAGATGTCTTTGTGGCGCCTTGGTCTGTGCCTCTAGAAGGAGGCCGACGTGCTTATCTGGCGCGGCTTAGCCAAGTTAGGAACGAGGCGGCGCTGGTCGTGGGTCTGCGAGAAGTTTCCGGATCAGGGTACATGAACGTCGCGGCCTTTCGCGCTGAAGCCTATCGCACGTTCCGCGAACGCATGTTGTTGTTGCTTGGATGGGGGCTGGTGGCGGTGGCGTTGTTGCTGCTGGTGGTTTACCGCAATTGGCGCCTCGCCTTGTGTGCTTTTGCGCCCGCTGTGCTTTCGGCATGCCTCGCGACTGCGGCGCTTACGCTCATGGGTGTCGAGCTCAATCTCATGCATCTGATGGGCTTGCTCTTGGTTCTGAGCATGGGCGCCGATTATGGCATCTTCATTGTGGCGCTGGTGCAAGGGCAGGGGCGGGCGCAGGCTTCTGCGCTTAGCTTGTGTTTGGCTTGTGCTTCCACGGTGCTGTCGTTTGGCTTTCTGGCGCTTTCAAGTTCTGCCGCTTTGGCCGCGGTGGGGCAAAGCATTGGCTGTGGCATCTTGCTGGCGTTGCTGTTGGCACCTGTGACGAGCGCGGCGTTTTTGAAAGCGGTGCCGTCATGAAAGCTTTGCTAAGCGGTTTCGCCTTGCTGGCGATGATCGCGTGCGCCAGCGCTCGGCCTCCAAGCCCAAGCGAAATGCCGGAACATCCACAAGATGCCGTGATGGACGTAAGCGTTGTGCCATGGGACTTCATATGGCGGCAAGCCATCACCGCCCATTATCAAGATGCAAAGGGAAGTCAGAACAAAGGCAGTTTCGAGGCGGTTTTGCAGAAGCAAGGTGGCCGCCTCACTTTGGTGGGCCTGACACCCCTGGGAACCCGTGCGTTTGTGGCGGTACAGGAAAACACGGACGTGCGCGTGCTGGAGGGGGATCAACAGCGTTTGCCGTTCCCGCCGCGATTTGTGTTCTTGGATGTCAACCGCTGCTTCTTGATAAACTTGGCGGACCCGCAGGCGGAAGGTTGGCATTCATCCTTATTCAAGGGCGAGCAAATCCAGGATCTCTGGCAAGACGGGCGGCTGCACGAGCGGCGCATGTGGCGATCCGACGAAAGCCGCGAGAAGCCCGGCATCGTCATTCGCTACGCAGATGGCTTTCGGCCCGGCGACAACCCGGGCCAGGTGGAGATTCAAAACAACCGCTTCAATTACAGATTGCAGATTCGCACACTGGAAGCTCAGAATCTTTAAGCGGGATCAGACCTTCTTGAAGATTAATGACGTGTTGATACCGCCAAAAGCAAAGTTGTTGCTCATGGCCACGTTGACCTTCTGCGCCCGTGGCTCGTACTTGACGTAGTTCAAGGCAGCGCAAAGCGGATCCACTTCGTCTAGATTTCGCGTTTGCGGCACGAAGTCGTTCAACATCGCCGATACCACAAAGATGGCCTCAATGGCTCCACAAGCTCCCAGCGTGTGCCCGGTGTGACCTTTGGTGGAGCTAAAAGGCACTTTGGAGCCTAGAATCCTTAGTGTGGCGGCCGTCTCGGCGCGGTCCCCCGCGTCTGTTCCTGTGCCATGTGCATTCACGTAATCGATCTGCTCGGGCGTTAGGCCTGCGTCCTGCAAAGCCAATTCGATCACGCTGGCCATGCCGTCGGCCGAAGGGGCCGTTACGTGCGTGCCGTCGCAGGTGGTGCTGTAGCCAACAATCTCAGCGTAAATGTGCGCGCCTCGGCGGCGTGCGTGTTCGTAATCTTCCAAAACCAACGTGCCCGCGCCTTCACCCACCACCAAACCATCGCGCTTAGAATCAAAGGGACGGGGACTCAGGTCGGGCTGGTCGTTGAAAGCGGTTGAGGTGGCGAACATGATGTCGAACACGCCCGCGTGTACAAAGTGCATCTCTTCGGCGCCGCCGCACAACATGACGTCTTGCCAACCCGCGCGGATGGCATCGTAGCCGTAGCCAATGGCCATGCTGGCGCTGGCGCAGGCGGCCACGGTGGGCTGCACTCTGCCGCGCACACCGTAGTGTTGCGCCAAGTTGGCCGCACAGGTGTGGCCCATGAATTTTAAGTACGAGGTGCCGGCAATGCCACGCAAGCCACCGTTGGCAAATAGGGTGCGTGTGAAACTCTCCAGCTCTGACGACGAACCGTGGGTGCTGCCATACGCCAGACCCAAACGGCCCGAAGGAAACAAAGCCTCGTCGAGGCCGCTGCCGGCCAAAGCCTGATCGGTGGCGTACAGCGAAAGCACACCCACGCGGCCCATGGTGCGCGTGACTTTGCGATGATAATCAAGCGGCACGTCTCGCGCGGGAGCCGCCAGCCGGGTCTTCAGATTTCCTATGCCCTCCCACTCGGGCATCGTGACGATGCCATGTCGAGACGCCAGCAAGGCCTCGGTCACGCTTTTCACGCTGTGGCCAATGGGCGATGTAAGGCCCATGCCTGTTACCACCACGCGACGGCTCATGCCAAGCCTCCGTTGATCGAAATCACGTCACCCGTGATGTAAGCGGCGTCGTCGCTCACCAAAAACCGCACGAGCTTCGCCACCTCTTCGGCGCGGCCCACACGCCGCAAAGGAATGTGTTTCACCATGTCTTCGATGGGCGCGTCCGCCAGCATGTCGGTGTCGATCAAACCAGGCGCAACCGCGTTCACAGTGATCTGCCGTTTGCCTAGCTCTTTCGCCAGCGACTTCACCGCACCTATCAAACCCGCTTTGGCGGCGGCGTAGTTCACTTGACCGCGGTTTCCGGTGATGCCCGAGATGGACGAGATCGCCACAATGCGGCCCCAGCGGCGGCGTACCATGGGCATCACCAGCGGCTGGGTGACGTGGAAAAAGCCATCAAGACTGGTACGCGTGACCGACGTCCAGTTGTCGGACGTGAGGGCAGGAAAGGGCGCATCAGCCACAACGCCCGCGTTGTTGATCACCACGCCGATGTCACGGCCCGCGCCCAGTTGCCCTTCAAGGGCCAAGCGGGTCGCCTCTGCGTCGGTCACATCGAAACAACAAAGCTCTGCTTGGCCACCGACGGACTGAATGTGCTGGTGAACCATGAGCGCAGCCTCAGCCTGCGCTCGGTAGTTGATGATCACCGGATGTCCCGCCGCCGCGAGTTCTTTGGCGATGGCCGCACCAATGCCACGGCTTGCGCCGGTCACGAGCGCCCAAGGTTTGCTCACAACACACCTTCCGGTTCGGGTGGAACAACCACCGTCAGTGAGCCCGTGGCCACCGTTTGGTCTTGAATCTGCACCGTGCCCATAAACTGCGCGCCTTGCCCGGCACCCCAGATATGCTTGACGCTCACGAGCAATTCGTCACCCACCGAAAAATGCGTCACGGCCAAGTCCATGCGGCGCACGCCCACGAGGTATCCGATGCGTGGCTTTGCTGGTTTTGATGGCTCGGGAAGGTTGACTTCCTCCGCCGGACCCTGGGGGTGCAGCGTGGCGAAGGCAGCCACACACTGCGCCAGGTACTCAATGGCCACAACGGCGGGCACGCGGCCATTTTTTACAAAAGGCGAATGCGGCTGGATTTTCACCGTGCATGTGGCGCCTTGGGAGTTGTGGCTGCAAAGGCCGTCCAGCAGCAGCATGGGCGGGCGATGCGGTACCAGATCGGTGATGGGGAATGTTGTCACGTTCGCTCGATAACATACCCCGGTGTGCCGGGGCGATTCAGGGGGAAAATTCCGGGGCTCGGACTGGTGAGCCATTCGATGAGCGGTGCCAATTGCGCGCAGGGATTGCCGCTTGCCGGGGTGGGATTCGCAGGGGGCGTGGTTGATTCGGCGCGCAGCAGGCGCAGTCGCAGCGCTGCGCTGGTTGAACTGTGTGATGGCACCAAGGCAAGCGCGGCGGCAATGGGCGCATACGTGGTGCCTTCGTTGATCCGCGGCGGCGCTGCTTCGTCGCCCATCACCAACAGCAGGGGGGCCTGGTGCAACTGCATCCAACAGGCGGCTTCAACGAATGACATCGCCATTGTGTTGTGTCCCGCGGCCAAAGACGTGGAAAAGTTCGAGTTTTTCACGGCAATCGAAATCTGTCCCGCCGCCGCGTTGTGCACACTGGTTTGAAAGCGCAGCGGGGACACCTCGCCGCTGGCGCTTTGCATCGTCTCCAGCAACTGGATGAGCCGCTCCATCTCTCCAAATGCAGAACCAAAGATGGTGGCGTAGGTGCTGGCGGGAATTTGCGCCTGCTGCATCGCCTTTTCCATGACCTCTGCGAACATTAAAGTAAGAAGGCTCGCGCGGCCGCGCACGCGGGGCGCAAGCATGTTCGCCGCTGGCAGGTCTGGGGGCGGTGACCAAAAGCCCACGCCGATGACATGGAGTGAAGCGCCCACTTGTTGCGGAAGTTCAGCCATGATGAGGCCCAAACAGCAAGCTGATGTTGCTGCCTCCAAAGGCAAATGAGTTGCTAAGCGCCAGCGGCGCTTTGAGGGGCTCTTGCGATTCGCACAGTCGAATGCCCAAGCCTTCTTCGCACGGGTGGCTGCCCAAGCTGGCAGGAATCAGTCGATGCTCAAGTGCGGCAACACAGAAAGCCGCTTCCGTGGCACCAGCGGCGCCCAACATGTGGCCCGTATACGCTTTTGTGGAAGCCACCGCAGGGCCTGTGCCAAACACGCGGGCAATGGCCTGCGCTTCGGCGGCGTCGTTGAAGTTGGTTCCGGTGCCATGGCTATTGATGTAGCCAACCTCATCAGCCGAACGCTTGGCTTGCAACAGGGCGGCGCGCATGGCCGCTTCCGCACCCAACCCTTGAGGATCCGGCGCAGACATGTGGTACGCATCGCTGGTTTCGCCGCTGCCCAACAAAGCCACGGCCCCGACACCGTCCCGCTCCAGCAGCAGCAGGGCGCCCCCTTCGCCAATGTTGATTCCGTTGCGATCGCGGCCAAACGGTCGACAACGTGAGGGCGAAAGAATTCCCAAGGTATGAAAGCCTCTCAGCGTGAGCTGACAAAGCGAATCAATCCCCCCGGCAATTACAGCGTCAACTACGCCCGCATGGATCAAACGATGCGCGCTGGCCAAGGCCTTGGCGCTGGATGAACATGCGGTTGAAACGACGTACGTGGGGCCTTCAATGCCGAACAGCGCCGCAAGCATTTCAGCGGTGGCGCTTAAACTGTGCGTCTTGCCAAGGCCATAACCCGCCGGCAAGGGGTGGCCCTTCAAAGTGGCCTCGTGCGCCGCTTCGGTTTCAAGCAGTCCACCGGTGGAGGTGCCCAGCACAATGGCCACGCGGCCTCTTCCCCAGCGTGACTGGGCGGCGTGCACTTGCGTTTGCATTTGATTCGCCAGCAGCAGAGCGATTCGGGCCAGGCGAGAATCGTAAGCGCCAAGCTGAGCGGGAAGCGCTGGCAAATCCGCTGGCAGTTGGCCAACCAACGTTTCAAACGGCAGCGACATGCGCGGCGAAGCAAGCCCACTTTGCCCGGCGTGCAATCGCTCGAATACGTTTTCTCGATTGTCACCCAAGGCATTGCAAACAGCCACTTGAGTACACACCGCGGGTGCCAGGGTGGCCACGCTCATGTTCTTAGCGAGTTATGGGCAACCGCCGCATCCGCAGCCACCAGGGCCACGCTGCAGAGACGACGGATCAATAAGCGCAAACGACGAAGCGACATATTCACAGATACCTAATTGGCCGAGGGTATCCGATCCGGCTCCCCCGGGCCACTCTAGGTGCGCTCGGCCAAGACCCAGCGCGTCAGCAAGCCCAGTCCGCGGCGAAAAACGGCTGCGTGCGATTCTGCTACCGCCAGCCTGGACCTTGGGCCCTTGCCCGTGCTATCAAACCGCCCCTTGCCGGTGTAGCTCAGTGGTAGAGCAACGGTTTCGTAAGTCGAGTTTCCATGATGACTCCTGATAGCTGCGAGTCCTCAAGAGCCCTCAAATTAAGGACTTACGCGCAAGTCGTGAGGACTCCTGATAGCTCCGAATCCTCACTAAAAGGGGCAATTGGGTGCAGTTTGGGAGCAGCCCCTGCGAAGCAAGCCGGCGTCGCGGTCGGGTTCAGCGGTCAAGTGATTGTCCTCTAGCGGACGCGCTCGGAGCGACTCTTACGGCAAGGCAGTGCGTCGCTTCTTCAAATCTTCTTCCTCGATCTGGGCGAACGTTGCAGTCCGGAGCCGGACGTTCTTCCACTGGGGCGTGATCCAGTTCTGGGTACCTTGAAGATAGTGGCCTGGAATGTAACCCCTCGCTTGCAACTCACCCAGCCGGCTTTGGAGGTACGCGCGCTTTTCCGGTTTGAGAATCTCGATCAGGTGCTCGATCGTTCGCCGGCAAGCATAAACCGCACTGACGTGTTCCGGGGCGAGCGCAGGTGCTGACCTGCGTGCCCATGTGATTATCCGCTGCACGTCCCCGACTAGGTCGGTCGTCAACGTGCCTTCTCGGATAGCCACCAGAGCGGGCAGAAGTTTCGCGTGCGCGGCCCACCTCCAATCGCCCAGCTTGTCCATTCGCAGCAGGACATACTCAACCGCCGTTTGCCATTCATTTTGCGCCCGCCTTCCAGAGCTGATGCCCGACCGTTCACCGTCGGTGCCCGGACTGCCGTCATCGACGACTAACGCCCCGCGGGTCAGGTCCGGGTAAGAAGAGCCTTCTCCTTCGGCATAGCGTTTGGCGCAATTCGGTCCCGCCGGATACTCGTGCTGCCCGTCCGTAACAAAGAACGCAACGCCGCTCGTGATCGCCTTGGGGCAGAAGAAGCATTTCCCCCGGTAGAAGTCTCGGCGGATGTAGCGGAAGGGCTTGGGGCCACTCGCAACGCGTTTCATGGCTGTCATCATGGCGCAGGCCGGGAGCGTGTCTAGCCGCCTCCTTTCACCTCACCCTTTCCCCGTCGGGGGGGGGCAAGGTGCCAGTCCGATGCTGGGAGGCCCGCGTGCTCGCAGGCGGCGTCGGCATCCTGGAGCCCATCGGCCCCGCGCGCCCCGTTGGCGGCCGTAGCCAACCCGTGCTAAAGGCGGCCCTCGATGGTCCTGGCCAGAGCTGCTTCGGTATGCGTTCTATTCGTCTTCGTCTGCTCAGTGTCTCTTGAAGCGCGAGCGGAGGTTGGGGAACTCCTGATCCGACAAGGCGTGGAGGCCCGAAAAAGCGGGCGAAATCATGACGCATTGGGACTGTTTCAGCAGGCCTATGAATTGCTCCACACGCCAAGGTCGGCGGCACAACTTGGGCTTTGTGAACATGCGCTCGAGGATTGGGTCAACGCCTCGATCCACCTGACGGAAGCGCTCACAGCCGCCACTGATGTCTGGATTTCGAGGAACCGCCCCACCTTAGAACGCGCCCTCAAGGAGTCGCAGGCCCATCTCGTCCGCGTGACCGTCACTGGCAGCCCATCGGACGCAGCGGTTTTCGTGAACGGTGAAGCGACGGGAAGATTACCCGTGTGTAGCTTCTCCCAAAACCGGACTTTTCGCCTGACAGAATTTAGGTCATTTGCCAATGTTGCGAGGGCTTCTTTTGGAGGTGACAAATGGCAGAAAAGACGAACCGGAAGTTTACGACTGAGGACAAGATTCAGATTCT
>JBBSJE010000063.1:0-30853 GCA_038257535.1 Polyangia bacterium | reverse complement strand
TTCGAAGAAGTTGCGATCGAACAAGCTGGTGAGCCACGGGCTTTGCCAGGGGCCATCGTCAACACGCCAAACAAACGGCTTGTTGCTGGCCAGCAAGGGGGCCACCACCGCCAACACAAACAAAGCCACGCCCGCCCACATGGAGCCGTAAGCCAGCTTGTGTTTGCGAAACTGCCCCCACACGATCGACCAATACGAAGGCGCTTCGTCGAGGGAGGGCTTGGTGGGTGGCGCGGTTTCGGTCATGTCGGACGATGCCTAGTCAAACGTGATCCGTGGATCCGCCAATCCGTAAGACAGATCCGAAAGCAAAATGCCCAGAAGCGTCAGCACACTGGCGATCATCAGCACACCCATCACGGCGTTGTAGTCACGAAGATTGATGGCGTCGTAAAGATAAAGCCCCATACCCGGAATGTTGAAGATCACCTCCACCACCACGCTGCCGGACACCAACACCGGCAACAAGCTGCCCAGCAACGTGAGGATTGGGATCATGCCATTGCGGGCCGCGTGTTTGATGATCACCACGCCTTCATGCAGGCCTTTGGCGCGGGCGGTGCGGATGTAGTCGGCGCGAATCACGTCCACAAGGCCGGTGCGGGCGTAGCGCGACAGCGCGGCCAAGCTGCCCAAGGTGTAGGTGGCAATGGGCAAGATCAAATGCCATGTGATGTCGCCCAAGCGTTGCAGCGTGGTCATTTGCTCGGCGCCCAAAGACTCGAAGTCGCCCGCGGGGAACCAGGCCACCGGATCGCCTTCGGTGAGCAAGCGCAAGAACACGGTGCCCACGAAGAAGGTGGGCAAACTATAAAACACGAACAAAATTACCGTCATCACCGTGTCGGCGGTGGTGTTCTGGCGAACCGCGCTCCAAATGCCCAAGGGGATGGCCACAAGGTAGGCCAGTAACACCGCCACCAACGTGAGGCTAAGGCTGTAGCGCAGCTTCGAGATGATCGTAGGCAATACCGGGCGTCGATCCACGGTGGATTGGCCAAAATCGAGGTGCAACAAGTTCCACCAGTATTTGTAAAACCGCGTGTCCTTGAAAAAAATGGCCACCTTCTCGCCGCCCGTGTATTCAAACGCACTGCGGTTGCGTTGCCACCAAGAAAGCCATTGTTGGCGAATCTGCGCGCGCGTGGCGGCGTCCACTTCGCCTTGCCACGTCCACCCGGCGAACTCGGCGTTTTGCGCGGCAATGCGGCGGTTCTCCTGGCGGGCCTTCGTGGCTTGAGGACCGTGATCTGCCTGCATGGGTCGGCGGGCGGCTTGCACCAGTTGCTGGGTGACAAGGCCTTGTAGCTGAGGATCGGTTTGCGCTTCCAGCAGCGCAATCAGATGCCTTACCAGGTAGGTGCCCAAGTCTTCGAGATCGTTGCGGGCCTCCAACTGTTGGCTTAGCGGAAGGCCCGCTTCAAGGCCCCACGCTTGCCGTAGCAAACGCAACACATGCGGGGTGGACAGCGCGAACCGGGTGTTGAATAAGATGGGTTTGTCGAGATTGAATTGCTCTTTGAAGATGCGAAAGCTTTCCTGCTGCTGACCGGCGGCCTTTTCGCCTTCCATTTGGGCTTGTTGCCCAGGCCGCCCGGGGGCAATGTTCAACACCAAAAAGATCACCATCGAGACGAAAAAGAACGTAGGTGGGATGAGCAGAAGGCGCTTCAAAGCGTACTGCAGCATCCGATGCCTCCGGCTTGGGCCCTAAGGCCGCGCCTCGCGAAACGAGAACATGCGAATGTCGCGATGTGGCCGCACCGGGGAGAATTCCAGTTCGTTCATGTGGTCCCAGTAAAGCACCGCGCGGTCGCGTTGATAGATGAACGTGTTGGGTTGCTCTTCGTGCACCAGGGCGTGAAACTGGTGGCACAACTTCACGCGCTTTTCCTGATCAAACTCCTCCCGAAGCGCTTCGGCGATGCGATCCGCTTCTTTGTTGCGAAACCCTACCCGATTTGAGGATTTGGGCCGATCGGCCTCTTTCGAGTGCCAGATCTGCATGAGGTCTGTGTCCCACGTCAGCGCCCACCCACCGGAAAACGCGTCGAACTCTTTTTCGTCCAACTTCTTGAGCATCGTGGACCACTCAAGTGGGCGCGGATTCATCTTTACGCCCAATTGCAGCAGGGATTCGCGGTAGATGCTGGCGATGGTGGTCCACTCGTTAGAGCTGCCGTAGGTGACCATTGTGAATTCAAAAGGTTGCTTGCGGCCCTTGATGACCTTGTCGCGAATGCCGTCGCCGTCGCTGTCTTTCCAGCCGGCTTCGTCAAGCTTCGCGGCGGCGGCTTTCAGGTCAAACGGCCATGCGGTGATGCTTTTGTCGTAGCAGGGGTTTTCCATGGCGTAGGGGCCGGTGGTCATTTTGCCCAAGCCGTTGAACACATTCTGCACGATGGCTTCACGATTCAGCGCCATGGTCATGGCTTGCCGCACCCGCTTGTCTGAAAAAATGGGCGAGTCCATATTCCACCCCACATAGAAGTAGCCCAGCTCGTTGTGGCGACCCAGCTTGATGTTCTTTTGTCCCAAATACGGACCCTTGGCTTCCAGCACCTCGGTGCGGTATTGCTCGGGTTGCAGGTGTGTGTAATCCAGATCCTTGGCGCGCAGGCGACGCGGCCAGGCGTTTTGATCTTTCACGATCAACGTCACCACACGATCAAAGGCAGGCGTTTCGCCAAAGTACCGTTCGTTGCGTTCCATCACGATGCGCACGCCCGGGATCCATTCCACAAACCGATACGGACCGGTGCCCATGAACTTTTGGTTGTACCAGTGCTCGTTCAGCTTTAGGCCCCACGTGGCCTCGTCGAATTTTTTGCCGTCTTCGTCGTGCTGATACAACCAGCGGGGCAGGGGCGTGATGCCAAACACCTGTTCCAAGTTCGTATAGAGCCGCTTCTTGAACCGCACGCGAAAGTTGTACTTGTCGATGATTTCTATCTTGTCGAAAAACTCAAAGTAGGTGCGCAGCGACGACACGCCGCCACCTGAAACCTGGGGGTTTGCGATCACTTCAAACGCAAACGCGAAGTCGTCACTGGTAACCTCGTGATCGCCGCGCAGCCATTCGTAGCGACCGCTGCCCCAATCCACCACCGGCGTGTGCCAATACACGCCTTTGCGCAGCTGAACGTCAAACGTAGCGCCGTTATCGGGGGTGGTGATCTTCACCGCCAGCTCGGGCATCCACTTGTCGGGATCGCGGACATGGCGCGATGCCAAGCTGTTGCCCATATACACGCCAAACTCGGCCAAGTCGGCGGCGTTGTTGGAGGCGTAAAGGTTCATGCCCGGCGGATCTTGCGCCTCTTGCCTGTGCAGGGTACCCCCGCGTGCAAACTGCGTGGCCGAAATCAGAGGCTTTTGCGGGCGTGTTAACAAATTGTTTGGATCGGCAAACGCGGCTTCCGCTTGTTCGTCGCGTGTCTGTGCCGTGTTTGCATTTGGCGTTGCCTGGGACACTCCACCGCCGCGGCTGAGATCATTGACCTGGCTGCGGGTTTGCAGCACCTGCTTTTCAAGATTGTTAAGCTGACAGGTGTTCACGATGCCCAGCGCAAACAGCACCACAAGCATCAGCAGCACCAGACCCGATTGTAGTAGTTGTTTCATAACAACGTTGGTTTGATCAGAGGGCTAGCGTTCGCCCAAGCGCCCCAACAGTTCAGCGAAATTGCAGGGGCGATAACGCGCATCAAGTTGAAACACCAGAATGTCATCCCAAGCGTCGCGGCAGGCGCTGGTGCTGCCGGGAAGGCAAAACAGCAAGGTGCCACCCGCCACGCCGGCGCTGGCGCGAGATTGAATCGTGGAAAGTCCAATTTTTTGAAAGCTCAGCCAACGAAACAGTTCGCCGAAGCCCGGAATTCCCTTTTCGTAAATCACCGCAAAGGCCTCGGGCGTTACGTCGCGGCCTGTGATGCCGGTGCCGCCGGTGGCCAACACCACCTGCACTTCAGGATCGGCCACCCAAGCGCGCACCTGCGCTTCGATGCTGGCTTGATCGTCGGCCACAATCTTGCGCGCCACCACCTTATGGCCGGCGGCCAGCGCACGCTCTTGCAAGGTGGCTCCAGATTTGTCGTCATCTAAGCCTCGCGTGTCGGACACCGTGAGGATGGCGATGGAAAGCGGCAAAAACGTACGCTGCGGATCGATGCCAGGCATGCTTGACGCGCCAGTCTAGCAGAGGCCGCGCGCGATAGGCCCTTGGGCCGGCGGCTACAGAGCGGCGTCGCTGCCGCCGTCGGCATTCCCCTCAGCGTCCACCGTAACCACCGCATCCGCAGCGGCGTCCGGTGTCGCGGAAGGGGCATCCGCGCCGGCGTCCCTGGCCGCATCAACCCCGGCGTCCTTGCCCGGCGCAGGTGGCAACAGCGTTGGGGTCAAGCACACGTGCGGCAACATGATGTTCTCGTAGGGGGAGCCGGGCATAACCAGTGAATTGAGGTTGAAACACGGCCAAGTGGCTGGGCATACGCCCGGGGTGAGGTTGCAATGGATTCTCGTGCACACGCCTGGGGGGCCGCGGTCGGGCGCGATCAGGCAATAATCCACCGCGCCCGCGCATTGATCACTGGTGGTGCACAAGGTTCCGAAGGTTGAAGACCCCGACGGGCCATCTATGGGGGCATCCATCATCACCGACGCGTCGGGCGCCATGTTGCCGCCCTCATCGTCGCAGGCCAGCCCAACCACGCCCGCGCTCAGCGCCGCACATAGCATCACTTGCCACCGCACAGATTTCCTAAGTTCCATCGAAGTCGCCCCTCGGCTCGGTTGATCGTTGCCAGCGGCGAAAGCGCCGCGGCAAGACCGTAACTCAAGTTGAGGGCCAATGCGAAAACCCTAGAGGCCGATGACCAAACCCAAGCCCCAGCGGTGAAGGCTGCAGCCTGTGGACAGCGCTTCGCAATCCTCATTGGGAAACAAGCGCAAGTAATCGTAAGCCAGCTGTACTCCCATGCGCCCGCCGAGCGCGATGATCACGCCTGCGGTGCCACCGGCGCCCCAAAGATCAGGATGGCTGCCAATAAACACGCGCCCCGCCCGTGGTACCAGAAGCGGCCACACAACACCCGATCGCCATGGCAGCAAGCGCAAGGCGGCCATCGTACTGGCCACCGTTAACACTTGCGAGCCGCCTGAAAGATCGACCTCAAGCGTGGGGGCAACGCCATCAATCACAAAGCGACCATATTCCGCTCCCACGGCCCACACAAAGCCATTGCCACCGCCTCCGAGGCCAAGCGACAAGCCTAGGTGATGCGTGCCCGCATCGCCGTACCTGGCTGGTAAAGGTGGGGGCCCAGGCAGCGGCGCCGCGTAGGGTGTAGGTGCATAGGAAGGTCCTGCGCCGTCGGTTTGTGCAACCGCTTGTGTTGCCGCCGCCGCCACGCCCAAAACGCCCATCACCCCCCACACCTGCAAATGCCCCATGCAGGAGTTTCTGGCGCACGCGCTCGGGCTTGTCAAAAGTTGCGGGCGCGCGTCGCGGGCGCGAGGATTACTTGTAGGGCGCTCTGCGACGAGTTCGCATGCCCCCGAACGGTGTCTGCTTTTCTTAAACGGTTTTGTCCGGTACCGTTAGAAGACGGCGTGGGGCCGGTTTTTTTGGCTTTTGGAAGGAGGGACTTGTGGATTCACTGGCAGATGGCATCCGCGCGGCGATGGGCACGCCGCCGCCGCCCGAATCGAAGGTGCTTAAGGTGAAAGATTTGATGCGCACAAAGGTTTGCACGTTCGGGCCCGCTGACACTTTGGGGTTCGTGATCAAGACTCTTTTGGCGCGCAGCATTTCAGGCGCGCCGGTTGTCGATGGAGACGGCAAGCTCTTGGGCGTGATTTCCGCACATGACTGTTTGCAAATGGTGGCTTCGCGCTCCTTTCATCAAGAAGGCGTGCCCATGGAAGAAAGTGTGGCCAACTTTATGTCAAAGGGGCCGGCGACGATTACGCCAGACACGGACGTGTACACCGTGGCGTCGTTGTTTGTGGCGCAGCGGCTGCGACGCATTCCGGTTGTGGAAGATGGGGTGCTGGTGGGCTTGGTTACACGAAGCAATGTGCTGGAAAAATTGTTTCCCGAGTGAGTGAAGCGGCCAAGCTTCGAAGGACCTTCAGAATCAGCGCTTGGCTTGGCTGGGCGCTGCTGGCTTGGTTTGCTAGCACGGGATGGTTTACCAAGCCTTGCCACGCGCAGGCCATCATCATGCGCGCGCCTTTGCCCGAAGCCGTGAGGGTGGTGCCCCGGCAAGGAGACGTTCAGGCGTTGATCCGTGATCCCTCGGGATTCTTATGGCTGGGAACCCTCGAAGGCTTGTTGCGCTTCGATGGCGTGGTTTATCAGCCCGTGGCCCGGGCGGTGATCGCGGACCCCGTGACAGCTTTGGCCAGCGCCTCGCAGGGCGAGGTTTGGGTGGGCACGCGGTCGGGCGAGGTGTTTCGCCACGACGTTTTGCAGTCAAAGACCCAACGCTCGTTTTCGCTTCCTTCGCAGGGCGCCATTGACTCTTTGGCTGTAGATGGCGCCGGGCGGTTGTGGGTGGCCGCGGGCGCCGCCTTGTTCGTGTCCGATGATGGCACACCTCCTCGCGCTTGGCGCCAGGGGGTTGAAGGCAAGCGCGTGCGTCAGCTGATGGTGGCGCGCGATGGCGCTTTATGGGTTGGAACCGATCAGGGTTTGCTTCGGTGTGAATGGCCCCACCCGCAGCCCTGCCAAGCTTCGGGGCCCAACTTTGACATCTTGTTGTTCGGCGCTGCCGCCGACAACCGCATCTTCGCGGTATCGCCGCAAGGAATGTTTTTGCTCAGCCGCAGCCACACGACCTTGGCAACCGAAATGGTTGTGGAAGGCCTTATACCCCCCCTCACAGTGGCGCTTCCTTACAACAATGGTGTTCTCATCGGGGACAACGAGGGCTTGTCGTGGACCGATGGAAGCCGTCTTGATCGCTACAGGCTTCCCGGCGTTCCCGCGGGGGCCGCGGTCAAAGCCGCCACCTTGGCGCCCAACCAAGACGTGTGGATGCACGTGGAAAACCTGGGCTTGGCGCAACTGAAGCCGCAGGTTGATATGCACCTATTGGGTGTGTCGGCCAATGAGTTTCCACGGCCAACGTTTTCACTTCTGTTTGACCAGCAAGGGGTGCTTTGGCAAAACGCCGGCACGCGGCTTTTGCGCTGGGATCATGGCGAATGGACCGACTTCGTGCCCCCCAGTGTGCTGACTGGCTACGCCATGCGGGGATTGTCCCTAGATCCGAAGGGCAATCTATGGACCGCGGCGCTTGATGGCGGCGTGTTCCGGTTCTCCGACGGCGAATTTTGGCGCCTGCAAGCGGCTGAAGGCATTCCGTTTTCACTTGTGGCCGCCGTGTATCACGACTCGCAAGGCCGCATGTGGCTGGCCGCCGAAGGGGGTGGGCTTGCGTACCGCACAGATGGTTCCCCATTTGTTGTGGTGCCGCAGTCGGCTTCCCTGTGCGGCGCAAGCGCTGTGGCGATGGCGGAAGACCCTTCGGGTGGGTTGTGGTTTGCCAGCGCCGGGGCAGGCTTGTGTCACTACGAGGCGGGGAAGCTTCAGGTTTACAAGCAATCAGATGGTTTGCCATCGAACACGCTGCGCGCGCTTCATCTAGATGGCGACGGCAACCTTTGGATTGGAACCGCCCACGACGGATTGGGTTTGGGCCGTCAAAGCCGCTTTGTGGCCATTGCCCCGTCGGCGCAACTTGGCCTCACTGATGTGGCGGCGATCAACGAAGACACGCAGGGCAATCTGTGGATCAGCGCCAACGAAGGTTTAGTCAAGGTGCCCAAGGCCGACTTGCTAGCGCACCTTGATGGCCGCCGGCATCGTGTGCGCCGCCTGCGGTTTGGCACAGCGGATGGTTTGCGCAACACCGCGTTCATGGCGCAGTATCCCTCGGTATCGCTGCGCAGTCCCGATGGCGCGTTGTATTTTCCTTCGCACGCGGGTGTGCTGGTGATTCCTGATCCGCCCGCCGTGCAATCTCCTGAACCGCCACAGCTTTTCATTGAGCGCGTGCGTGTGGATGGACGTGACGTTTCTCACCACAATCAGGATTTGTTCCTGCCTGAAAAATCAACGCTGGATGTTGCGTTTTCGGCCCCCCGCCTGGACCGACCTCAGCGGGTGCGTTTTGTTCACCGGCTTGACGGGCTGCGAGCCGATTGGCAATCCACCAGCGACCTCAGTGTGCGCTACGAGGATCTTCCGGCGGGATCGTACGTGTTGCGATTGGCAAGCTCCAGCGACGACCAAGACGCGCAAAAAGAAGCGTCACTATCGATCGTTGTTCGTCAGGCGTTTTACCGGCAGGTTTGGTTTGTAGCGGTGTGTGGCCTTTTCGTGATGGGGATGGCGTGGGCAGCCTACCGCGTGCGCATGTGGTCGCTGCGATCCCGGTTTCAAACCATCGCAACAGAGCGCACGCGCATTGCCAGAGATATGCACGACACTTTGGAGCAGAACCTGGTCGCCGTGAAGCTGCAGTTGGAATCGCTTGAGCGCTACGCGCGCGAGCCGCAGCAGGTGACCCGCCACGCTGAGACGGCGCTTCATCTTTTAAAACTGACTATGCGCGAAGCGAAAGGCTCTATCTGGTCTTTGCGCTTGGGCATGTCGGATGATGTTGACCTTGCCACGAATCTTTCTGTGTGTGCGGGTCGCATCTTGAAGGGAACACCATTGCGCTTTCATCTGCAAACCGAGGGAAAGCCGTACCGGATGCCCATTGAAACCGAGCAACAGTTACTGCGGTTGGTGCAGGAGGGCCTAACCAACATCATCAAACACGCATCGGCCCGGAATGTGAATTTGCGTTTGGAATTCAGGCCCGAATCCATAACACTTGTGTTGCAAGATGATGGCGTGGGCTTTGTCTCCGCACCCCTGCCGGGGCCCACGAGCGGGCATTTCGGCTTGCAGGGCATGCGCGAACGAACGTCACATTTGGGTGGGCAGATGCAGGTGTGCAGCGACGTGGGGCAGGGGGTGCAGCTTTCGTTCAGTTTCCCTCGCTCGAAGCGTGGCGCAAAAACGTAGGGCGCGTTGCGTTGTTTGAATCCCGCCCCCGGTCCAGGCAAGCCCTGGTAATGTGATCCACGCAGACGTCATTGCCCAAAGGCAAGAAAGAGCAGCTGGTGTCGCAACGGATTCGTGTTGTACTGATTGATGATCACCCGATGGTCCGAGATGGCTTGGCCTCAGTGTTAAGCGCCGAACCTGACCTTCAGGTCGTTGCGGCTTATGGCAATGGCGCGGACGCTTTGGCAAGCCTTGAGGCAGACCAGCCGGATGTGGTTCTGGTGGATCTGCGGTTGCCCGGGATGGATGGCGTGGAGGTTTTGACAGCGCTGCGATCAAGGCGCCCCACTTTGAAGGTGGTGATGCTGTCAAGCCACGAGGGCGACGCGGCGGTGGCGCGCGCGCTCAAAGCCGGCGCTTCAGGCTACGTACTCAAGCGGCAGCCGAGCGGCGAACTGATTCAAGCCGTCAGAGCTAGCTTGTTCGGCAACGTTGCTTTAACCCCAGAGCTCTCTGCGCATGTGGTGGCTGCCATGCATGGCAGCGAGCTTACCTCCCGTGAGGTCGAGGTGCTTCGCCGCATTGCCAATGGTTTAAGCAACAAACTCATCGGCGACGAGCTAGGAATCTCACACAACACGGTCAAAAATCACATCATGAGCTTGATGGTGAAACTGTCGGCTTCCGATCGAACCCAGGCCGTGACGATCGCGCTGCAAAGGGGCATCATAGATTTTGAGTAAGCCTCAATCTATCGCGGTGCTGGCCTTCAGCCCCAAGGGCAAATGCAGGTAGCTGAAAAAATCTTGGAAAAAACGGCTGCCCGCCGAAGGCTTCGCAAGCGCCGCGATGATCTCGGGCACATTGAGCGAGCCTCCTAAGAACCAGTAACGAACGCGCTCGTTGATCTCGCGCGCGCGATCGAAGGTGGAAAACCCTCGGGTGTAATACCCCACGTCGACCGTAAAGAAATCAAACGGACGCGGCAGATGCAGCCCTAGGTTGTGAAGCCCAGCCAGTCGGAAGTTCAACATATAGTGAAAGCCCCCCGTGTCACCCTCGAATTCAAGCCATCGACGCCCAGGGTACTCGCGGAAGCTGCGGGTGGGAAAGTACTCGATGCTAAAGCCCAAAAGCGAATCAAGCACAGGTTGCTTCTCGAGCAAAACGCCCAAGGCCACGCCCGACAGGTCAGCTATCAAGTCTTCGTGTGAAAACCCATACTTGCCCGTGTAGGCATCGCCCACCTCAATGCCCAATCCTATTGCGGTGCCCATCAGTGTGCTGTAGAGCAAGGCCCGATTTTTGTCTAGGCCCGTGAATTCAAGCATGCGCGTCGTGCCCCGGGTCAGCGTGTACATCGCAAACGCATGTCCAACTTTGTCGGCGCCCCCATGATCGGTGTCGCGTCCGAACCACCCCTCGCTGCCAAAACGCCATCCACCTCGGTCGCCCCATCGCCAGATCTCCTTGCCATAGATCATCACCGAAAGTGGGATTGCGGTGAGAAGACCGTAGCGCAACGCCAATTTGGCGTTGGAAGGCTCCGCCGGCGTGGCTTCACCGGAAGATTCGGGAGCTTCAGTAACTTCTATGTCAGACGAGGAGGGGGGCCCGGAAGTCGCGAGCGGTGCCGAGGCGTGTGCCAACCGCAGGAAACAAAGGATGGTGCCGGCGCTTACAATGCGCAGGGGTGTTAAGCGATGCCTCATCTTAATGAGACCGGTGTTTACCAGACTTTGTTCCACCTGCAGCGCTCAAGAAGCACTTACTTACAGGTAAAAGTCGCGGCGCATTAAGAGTTGCGCGCAGATCTTGCACCCTCCACTGAGGTCCTCGCGGAGCCGCTGGCGGGCAGCCCGTTAATCGACCGATGTTCGATCTTTCGCCTCGGTGGAATAAAAGCCGTTACGTTGGGGGGCGTTGTATAGCTTGTAGTTGATGGGCCAGGGCGAAATCTCCGCTTGGCCATCTTGCCATTGCAGTGTCATCGCCATAGGGGTCACGCTGCGGTAGCTGCTCTCGCTGGGAAGGTCGTCGTTGTCAGCGCCTCCCGACGAAAACAACGAGATCAAGAGCTGACCTTCGTCGTCGTAGACGCGCCGGAAGCCTTCATCAATCTTTTCGTGGCCTCGGACCAGCGTGTGGCAGCCAATGCGCTGTAAGAATGACAGGCACTGCAAGCGACCAAAAGAAAAGCGCGCGGTTTGCTCCTGCAGCGCCGCCGGAATCACGTCAGCAGGGCTGGGATCGCTCCACATCATCTCGAAGCGAATGTCCCAGGTGTTCAAGCTTGAAAGATCGCGATACTTCTCTTTCAAGGTGCGATCGCGCGCGATGCCTCCGTGAACGAACAAAAAACGATCAAAAAACAGCATGTTGGGTAAGGCATCGAACAGCTGCATGTAGTGGCGAAACACCTCGGTTGAAAGGTGCGGGCGCAGCGCGTCCATGGCTTCGCTTGGCCTTACAGCGCCGTAAACCTTGCCTTGATGTTCAATGTAATATTCGTGGTTGCCCCGTAGCAAAACCACGTGTTCGGGCGCGCGCAAGTAAAGCTGCATCGCCGCACGTAAGATGCCTTGGTAGCTAAACATGCCTCTGTCGATGTAGTCGCCCAACAAGATCAGCTTGGGAAACGGGTTGTTGTTAGGGTCGCTTCGATGGCGATTCACTTTGCCGAAAAAATCCGACTGCATCAACGCGGCTTTGAGGCAGCTATAGCAACCGTGCAGATCGCCCAACACGATGAGCTCGTAACTTACGCCGGGTTTTGGTGGCAGCACATAAACGTGGCCATCTAAGAACGGCTCAATGGGTGGTGTTTGATCCAAAAACGCTTGCACATTGTGATGGCCAACCAATTTTCCCGCGCCTGCCGCGCGCTGTTTGGTAAGGGCGGCAATCGCCTCGTCGATCAACTTGCGATCGGCGGCCACCTGGGCTTCCAGCCGCTCGGGTCGTGTGTTGTAGTGGTGCTCGAACTGATGGAAGAGCGGGTGGTTTTCGGTGGCGGGGTGCAACTCGTTGGCCTGGTTCACACGTACGGCTTGGTGATCGGGGGTTCCGTCCTCCAAAAGTTCGATGCCCAACTCTTGGTGCAGCAGATCTGCAAGTTCGCTTCGAAATTTGGCCTCGGCTGGATGAACGTGCCCATCCGCTTGCACCAGCTCATCCAGGGTCTCCATAAGCTGATCCTGATTGGCTTTGTCGAAGCTTTTGAAGATTTCAAAACACCGAAGCTTCAGTTTTGCATTTACAAACGCGTCTTGAGCCTCACCTTCAGCCACCGCTTCTGTGAACAGCTCTTTCACCTGGGCATCAATGCTCTGAAACACCTCGCCAAAGTGCTTGGTGAATTTTGCGATCAGTTCGTCCCGCAGCGCCCCCGTGGGTGGCGACGCGGTGCCGTCCACCCGGTGCTTGACCAGCTTGCCAATGTACTCGCTGACAAATGCCTTTTCGGCGATGTCAAAGTCACCATCAATGTAACCAAACGTGGTGAGGTAGAAGATCACCGCCCGCATCTGCTCCTCGGCAGTCACTGGATTGCTAGAAAAGGTTAGCATTTGACCTCAGGTAGCCTCGGCAGAATGCCAATCGGGCTCAAGCGAAATGGAGGTGGGCGACGCCTTGACGAATGCGCTTGGGCTAGTATCGTCATTTTACGATGAAGCCATCGATCGCCCGCGACGTATGCTGCCCTCCGGCCGCTTTGCAGGCTGATCTGCGCCCCGTGGAAGGCCCCGACGCCGACGAGGAGCTGGCCGCATTGGCCAAAGCGGTTGGACACCCCGCGCGGGTTCAGATTCTGCGCCTGCTGGCCGTGCGGTCGTCCTGTGTTTGCGGGGATATTGTCGACGAATTGCCCCTGGCACAATCCACCGTCTCGCAACACCTCAAGGTGCTCAAAGAGGCCGGTTTGATCCACGGAGACGTGGACGGTCCGCGGGTTTGTTATTGCCTAGATCTGCGGGCCTTGCGCCGGCTCAAGGCGCTGGTGGGGGCGCTATAAAATCGATAACTTGCGATGAAAAAGGTCAGCCGACGTGGGACTGTTTGAACGATATTTGTCTTTGTGGGTGGCGCTTGCCATCGCCGCCGGTGTGGGGCTAGGGCATTGGGTGCCCGGCGTTTTCCAGCTGATCGCCCGCCTAGAGTGGGCCCGCGTCAACTTGGTGGTGGCGGTGTTCATTTGGTTGATGGTTTACCCCATGATGCTGAAGGTGGATCCCGGCTGCATCAAGCAGGTGCGCCGCAAACCCAAGGGTTTGGCATTGACCTTGGTGGTTAACTGGCTCATCAAACCGTTTTCCATGGCGGCTCTGGGCGTGTTGTTTTTTCGCTACCTGTTTGCCGGCATGGTGTCCGCGGACGATGCGCAGCAATACATCGCAGGCATGATCTTGCTGGGGGTGGCCCCGTGCACAGCCATGGTTTTTGTTTGGAGCCACTTAACCGACGGGGACGCCAACTACACACTGGTGCAGGTGACTGTGAATGATTTGATCATGGTTGTGGCTTTCGCCCCCATTGCCGGGTTGCTCCTGGGTGTGACGAAATTGCACGTTCCTTGGGAAACGTTGGTGGCTTCGGTGCTGATATTCGTGGTTGTGCCTTTGTCAGCCGGCATTTTTACTCAGAAGCGCATGAGCACAACCGCTTTGGCCAGCTTGGGCACGCGGCTTAAGCCCACCTCGATTATGGCGTTGCTGCTGACGGTGGTTTTGCTGTTTGGCTTCCAGGCGCAAACCATCGTGCAACAGCCAGGGCGCGTGGTGCTGATCGCGGTGCCGCTTCTGATCCAAAGTTATGGGATTTTTGCGCTGACCTACGCAGGCGCCAAGCTGCTCAAGCTTCCTTACAATGTGGCCGCGCCTGCGGCGATGATCGGTACATCGAATTTTTTTGAGTTGGCTGTGGCGGTGGCCATCAGTTTGTTTGGCCTGTCTTCAGGCGCAGCGTTGGCCACCGTGGTGGGCGTGTTGATAGAGGTGCCCGTGATGTTAACGCTGGTGGCCTTCGCCAATCGCACCCGTTCTTGGTTTCCTTCCCCCACAAGCATTGAAAGACAAGCGGCATGAACAAGCCCGGCATTTTGTTTCTTTGTGTGGCCAATTCCGCCCGCAGCCAAATGGCTGAAGGCTTGGCACGTGCGATGTTTGGCGCCACGGTTCCTGTGCAAAGCGCGGGCAGCGCGCCGTCCAAAGTGAACCCTTACGCGCTTGAGGTGATGCGAGAGGTGGGCATTGATTTGAACAGCCACCACTCCAAATCGGCGCAAACCATTGACCCGGCCACGGTGCGCACTGTGATCACGTTGTGCCAAGAAGAAGTGTGCCCCGTTTTTTTGGGCAATGCCGAACGATTGCACTGGCCAATACCCGATCCGGCAAGTTCAGATGTTTCGATGCCGCGCGAAGAGATGTTGCAACGCTTTCGTGTGGCCCGGGACACCATCAAGGCAAAGCTCGAGGGGCTGCTGCGCCAAGAGCACCAGGTCCTTCACAATCTTTAGGCTGTTGTTGGCGTAGCTACAAGGTTTTGAAGAAGTCCCAAACGCGGGGCGCCGCGTATTCGATCACCGCGCCGTGATCGCCCTCGATCGCACACCAAACCAACTTGACGCCATCGCGGCAGTTTTCGTATTCCACGCACGGTGAAGGCATCGTGGGCCGCGCTTCGCTGTCGCATTGGTGACGTTGCCTTATGAAATCTCGCGCGCGTGTGCCTTGAGTGACGGCCACCACTCTGTCGCCTTCGCCGTGGGCAAACCAGGCCGAGGGGTTGCCCACGCATGCCGACGCGGGGGCGGGCTGCCAGGCTGCCAGGGGGCCAATGCCGCGAACTTGATGGCCGCGCACGCAACCCAACAAGTTTGACATCGCACCGCCGCGGCTGAAGCCCATGGCGAACACGCGTTGTTGATTTACGCAGTGGCTGTTGCGAATGCTGTCGTACATCGCATCGAAAAATTGCACGTCGTCGCCCTCAGCGCCCAACGCCCACACACCTTGGAGCCCTTGTGGGCTGATCAGGATGGCTTCCGTGCCTGCGGCGGAAAGCTCAACGCCGCGTCCGTTGCCCGGCGCCGTTCCTCCCGTTCCATGGAAGTGAAACAACACAGGATACGCTTGTTCGGGGTCGTAATTCTTGGGCACCCACACGAAGTAGGTGCGTGACGCGCCTGCAACGGTGAGGGTGTTGCGTTCGTACGTGCCCGAGCCGGTGGCTATCTTTCCACAACCCACACTGCGAGACGGCTGGGTGCTTTGCGGCAGGACGTCGCGGCCAGGCGCTTGGGCGTCGTCCATGGTTGCAGGCTCTGCGCCGTCAGCAGACGAGATGGGGGGCTCGGTGCTGCCATCAGGCGCTGTGCCACCTGCGCCACCCATTGCTGCGCCGCCGTTTTCATCGTCATCGCCGGGGTCGGTGCCGGGCGAGGCGCTGCAAGCCAGCGTGACACCTAGCAAGGTCGCACTTAAGACCCTCACGAACGAGCTGCGCATTGCGTTTTCCAGCTTACTGGGTCTGTATTTGAAAAGTCATGTCTTAAGTTCAGGTTCCGTGATCACTGAACGTGAACCGCGTCGATGTACACCACGCCTGACCAGGGCCCGTTGACCAGCAACCTCACACCCAATTCCAACGGATCACGACCTGCGTAAGACTCTGGAACGCGGATGCTGAGCTGGGTCCAAGCGCCAGCGCCAATTTGGCTTCCAGAGCGCCCCTCAGAAACCCAAGAGCCTGAGGTTGTGGTTTGCATGAAGCCTTGCAGGTCGGAGATTTTATGGCCTTCGGGCACCCACACTTGATAGGTCACGGTGGCGCCCACCGGCAAGGGGCCGATCCGGTCTTTGGTCACCACGCCCACAAGCCGTTCGCGCGTGCCGTGGGGAACGTTGATTTCGTAGCGCAGAGACGCCATGCCGCCAAACGAGCGCTCGGTGGTTCGTGCGGGCGCCAGGCCCACCGCTTGAGTGCCACGGGAGGCGCCCAGATCAACCCAGTTTTGCGTGCTTTGCTCGAAGTTGAAACGTGTCGTATCTGGAGGATACATATCCTGTTGGCCACCGCCGCCACCCGTGGCCATCATGCCACCGGTGGCCATCACGCCGCCTGTCATCATGCCGCCTGTGGCCATGGTGCCGCCTGTCATCATGCCACCCGTGGCCATGGCGCCGCCAAGGCCGCCCGCGCCCGCAACGGCGCCTCCTGTTGCTGCCGCGTCGTCCTCGGCGCCCGCGTCCAAGGGCGGCTTCGCGCCACCGCTGGCATCAGCCAAGAGCAAACCACCATGCCCGCCCTGGGCAGGGCCTTTGCCACCCACCCCACCGACACTGGCATCCGCTTGGTCGGCCGGAAGCACGCTGGCGTCGTCATCGGCCGGCACAGTGCATGCCCACAGGGCCGCAGCCACGACCAAGAACGATCCCACCGCTTTCATGACGGCTGGTGCTACCACAAGCCGGGGCGGGTTCCAAACGCTTAGGTCATATCTATGTCGACTGAAGCGCTATTTTTACGCCCGAAGTTTTACGCGATGCCATTCATAGCTTGGTGCGCCGCGCCTGTGGCTTTGGTTGCAATCGCCGCGAAAGCCCGGTCCACCACCTCAGCCACGTCCTGGTCGGATTCTCCGCAGCCCGTGATGCCGGTGCTCACTTCCAGTTCGGGCGCCTCTTCCAGCTTCAGCTGCGACAGCGCGGCTTCAAGCCGTTTGATCACCACTTGGGCTTGTGCGGGGGCCGCATTGTGCAGCACCAGAACGAAACCGTCATCTGACCATCGGCCCACTTCGTCTGTTGTGCGGGTGAGCCGTACAAACAGCTGTGCCAAGTTCCGCAACACGCTATCCGCCCGCGCCGGGCCGTAAGGGCCCTTGGCATCGGGCAGCCCCCGCACCCGCACCGCGCCCACGGAAAGCCCCTCACCGTGTCGTCGTGAACGATCCAGTGATTTGGCCAACGCGGTCTCGACGCCGCCGCGATTCAGCACCCCGGTTGCTGGATCGGTGCTCGAGGATTTTTCCACGAGTTCGTCGTAGAGCACCTCCTTGGAGGCATCTTGACAAAGCTCCACACGCACCTGGCCCCAAGGCAGGCTGGAGTTGACCTTCGTCACCCGAAGCACGCGACGGTGGCGCCCCGGAAGATCGATGTCTTGGCGACCGGGCACAAAATCGCTGCGTTCACCGTGCTTTCCTTCCCAGTGGGTGGACACACGATCTCTGTCGCGGCCGATGATGTTCTCAGGGGCCACACCGCCCACGCGGGCCAGCGCTTCATTGGCCTGAACCACACGGCCATCGGGACCTGTGATGATCACGGCCACATCCAAATTGTCCATGACAGCGGCCAGGTAGGCACGTGTGGACCACAGCCCCGTTTCGGCTTCGATGAGGCGCGCCCCCAAGGCCACGCGGGCCCCCAGTTCGTCGATGTTGACAGGCTTGCCAATGACTTCGTTGGCGCCACTTTCCAGCGCCGCCTTCACATCGGTGCCTTCGTCGCGTTTGAGCATCATGACAATGAACAGCGGCCGTTCGCCAAGGCGTAGGCGAATCTGCTGGCACAAGGCGGGACCGAATCCCGCGCTGGCGCGTCCATCCATCACCAAGGTGGTGATGTCCTCTTGAGCCACGAGCGTAAGTTCTGTCTCGACTGCGCTGCCCACCGCCACCACGTCGAAGCCCGCTTGCACGAGGGATCTCTCCGCCAGGGTACGGGTGATCAAGTCGGCGTCAGCGATTAGAATTTTCATGCCACCAAAGGTTGCGGAACCATATGCGTGACTCGGTGGCTGTAGGGCATAGCTTTAGCCCCAAGCAGCTGAGTCAAGGAGTTGACGGTGGCCCAAAACGCGATGCGCGGCGCTTGTTTGCGGGCGCTCGCCCGCTTTTTCCGCCCTGCGACGCATTTAAAAATACAGCTGTGCGTGATTCCGGATGTGCGGCCACCTCTTCGGGCGTTCCCCAGGCCACAACGGTGCCCCCATGGGCTCCGCCTTCAGGTCCCATGTCAATCAAACAATCCGCAGCCTGTATCACATCCAAATTGTGTTCAATCACCACCACAGTGTCACCGCGGTCCACCAGCTTCTGCAGCGCGCCGATTAGTTTGGCCACGTCGGCCATATGGAGCCCGGTGGTGGGTTCATCCAGCACAAACAGCGATCGCCCCAATCCCGCCGACGCCAATTCGGCCGCCAGCTTAATTCGTTGCGCCTCGCCGCCCGAAAGCGTGGGGCTAGGTTGCCCCAACTGCAAATAACCCAGCCCAATGTCTTGCAGGAACGCCAATGATGTGGCGACGCCGCGCACGCTGGCAAAGAACGCCAACGCGTCTTCCACCGACATAGCCAACACCTGGGCAATGGTTTTTCCCTTGTAAAGCACCGCCAAGGTGTCGGGGTTAAAGCGCCTGCCGTTGCAGGTGGCACACGGAATGTACACATCGGGCAGCAGCGCCATGCTGATTTTTAAACGCCCTTGCCCTTCACATTTTTCGCAGCGGCCGCCTTTGACGTTGAAAGAAAAACGATTGGCCTTGTACCCGCGCGCTCGGGCGTCAGGCGTTTGCGCGAACAGTTCGCGAATGGGCGTTAGAATGTCCACGTAGGTGGCCGGCACCGATCGCGGGGTGCGCCCAATGGGTGACTCATCCACCTCCAACGCGCGGCTTAAGTGTTCGTGGCCCTTGAGGTCGCGCGCCAACGCGGGCAACGGCTTGCGCGCCAAACGCGCCTTCACGGCTTGGTACAACACCCGGCGCACGAGCGTTGATTTGCCGGATCCACTCACACCGGTCACGCACACCAATCGCCCAAGCGGAATCTCAACGTTCACGCCGTTGAGGTTGTGGAGCCGTGCGCCTCTTAATTGCAGGCGCGGCCCGTCGTCCAGTTTGCGCCGCGGTGGGGGGGGCGTCTGTGCGTGGCCACGCAGCCAATTGCCCGTGAGCGAGGCGGGGTTTTGCGCCACTTCGCTGGGGGTACCCGCCGCCACGATGTGCCCTCCATGCGTGCCGGCGCCGGGGCCAAGATCAATGATGTGATCGGCTCTTCGAATCACGGCTTCATCGTGCTCCACCAACACCACCGTGTTGCCACGATCTTTGAGATCGATCAAAGCATCGGTCAAAGCCGCGGCGTCGCGGGGGTGCAGGCCCACGGTGGGTTCATCGAGCACGTAGCAAACGCCACGTAGGTTCGATGCCAGCTGCGCCACGATGCGCACGCGCTGGGCCTCGCCGGTGGAAAGGGTGTGACCGCCGCGATCAAGCGTCAGATAACCCAGCCCCAATTTCTCAAGCACGTGCAAGCGGCGTTCAATCTCGGGCAGCACAACGTCTTGCAGCTCTTGCGGAATGGGCCCTGCGTCGTGGCGCAAAGTGGTCTGGGCCCAAGCGCGGGCTTGCGCCACCGAACGGGCTGCCACTTGGCCGATGTGTTCGCCGGCAACTTTCACCGCTCGCGCGGTGGCGGACAAACGACTGCCGTTGCAGTCAGGGCAGGGGGCCGCGGCGTGTGTGGCTTGCGCATCCGCATCTTCATCAAGCGGTTCGCTGCCCAGACCTGCACAGGTTTCACACGCGCCGAACTTTTGGCTCCAGGTGAACAACCGCGGATCCGGCAGGGGCAATCCCGTTCCGCAGTTGGGACAGGCGCGCAAGGTGGAATAAAACCTGTCGCCTGCGGCGCTGGCCACGACCACCTGACCGCCCCCCAAAGCCAACGCGCGGTCAATGGCGGGCGTCAGCTCGGCCAAGCTTGCGGCCCGCTTCGACGAAACTTCGGCCACCACCGCTTCGACGTCATGCACTTGATAGCGATCAAGTTTGGGTGGTTTGCTGGTATCGAAACGTTTTCCGTCGATCCGCACCTGCGCCACCTGGCGTTTGGCGGCGGCTTCTATGGCCTCAACATGCGTGCCTTTGCGCTTGCGAATCAGCGGCGCCAGCACGGTAAAACTAAGACCTGCATGATGGGTGTGCACCCGGGCGGCCAAGGCGTGAGCGGTGGCGCCTTCACCAGCCAAGCCACACTTGGGACAATGAGGTGTGCCCAACCATGCGAAGACCAGCCGCAAATAGTGGTACACCTCAGACGTGGTTCCCACCGTGGACATGGCCGACCCATGCGACAGTTTTTGTTCCAAGGCCACGGTGGGCGGAACCCCTTCCACGCGATCCACATCGGGGCGCGCCAGGGGCCGCACAAATTGCCGCACATAGCTGGAAAGACAATCAAGGAAGCGGCGCTGGCCCTCGGCATACAAAACATCGAAGGCCAGGGTGGATTTGCCTGAGCCGCTTACGCCTGTGACGGCCACCAATTGGTTGCGGGGCACATCGATTGATACATCTTTGAGATTGTTTTCGCGGGCGCCACGAATCTCGATTACGGTGCGCGCCGGCGTATAGGTGGGCGAAGGCTCAGCAGCCCGTGAAGATCCGCGGTGTTTGCCACGTGACAAACTTTGATGCGCCTGCGCTCGCTGCAGAGTCTCCCGCAATGCGTGGCCCGTGGGCGTGTTCAAGCTGGCAACGTGAGATGGCAGCCCTTCGCCTATCACCTTGCCCCCAGCGTCGCCGCCTTCGGGGCCGAGGTCGATGATCCAATCGGCGGCCAGCGCCACTTGCTGGTTGTGCTCCACCACAATCACGCTGTGCCCCGCGTCCACCAAAGCGTCAAGCGCGCCGATGAGCTGTTCAACGTCGGCGGGATGAAGGCCCGTGGTGGGCTCGTCCAGGATGAACAACTGCGGGGCGGCTTCGTTGGCACCGCTCAAGTAGGCCGCCAGTTTCAGACGCTGCGACTCACCGCCAGAGAGCGTGGGCGCGGGTTGCGACAGGGTAAGGTATCCCAACCCCAAGTTCACCAAAGGCGTCAGCGCGCGCACCACAGGCTTGCTGTGCGCAAACAGCTCAAGTACCTTGGTGGCCGGTTGATCCAATAGTTCGGCAATGCTGTAACCCTCGTATTTGATTGCAAGCGTTTCGGGCCGAAAGCGGCTGCCGTCGCAGGCGGGACAACGAACGTGGGCGTCAGGCAAAAACTGCAGCTCAATTTTCTCAAACCCGGCGCCTTGGCAGGTAGGACATGCGCCCGCGGCCGAGTTGAAGGAAAATGCCGATGTGGTGAGCTTTGCCGCCTTCGCCTCAGGCGTGCTGGCGAAGGCTTTGCGCAAAGGATCTAATACACCCAAATACGTGGCTGCGTTTACGCGCCCGCTGCTGCCCAAGGGCGATTGATCAACAAACACCACGTCGGTGACCAAGGCTTCCCCGTTTTTCTTCGTTGGCACATGCAGCTGCGTGCACAAGCCCGGCTCGGATTCGGGTTGTCCCAGATGTCGGCGCAGGTTTCGATACAACACCTGATCCACCAAAGTGGATTTTCCCGATCCACTCACGCCTGTGATGCATACAAGCCCTCCCAAGGGCAACGTGACGCTGATGTCTTGTAGGTTATTCTCACGTGCGCCTTCCACCACAATGCCTTCACGCAAGCGGCGAGGCGTGCGGTTGGCCGCCAAGGTTTTTCCGGCCAGGAACGGCGCGGTTTGCGAGGTGGCGACGTTGAGCAAACCCGCCACGGGGCCCTCGTACACCACGTTTCCGCCCAGGGGCCCTGGTCCGGGTCCCAAGTCGATCACGTGCTGGGCCCCGCGAATGAGTGTGGGATCGTGTTCCACCACGACAACGGCGTTGTCCTTTTCGGCCAGCCGATTAAGCACCGTCACAAGCAGGCTCGCGTCGCGCGGATGCAGGCCCACCGAGGGCTCATCAAGCACATATAAGGTGCTGGTGAGCGCGCTGCCTAGCGCCGTTGCCAAACCCACGCGCTGGGCTTCGCCTCCCGAAAGCGTGCGCGATTGCCGCCCCAAGGTCAGGTAGCCTACGCCCACATCCACCAAAAACTTCAAGCGGCTCGTAAGCTCATCCATCACCAAGGTGGTGGCGGCGTCTGTGGGCGGGTTTTTCCAGTTGCGAAAAAACGCTTCAACATGGGCGATGGTTTGGTTTTCTTGTTCGGGCAACGTATGCCCCTGCAACCGAAACAGCAATGCGTCGGGTTTGAGGCGTGCGCCCCCGCAAGCCAGGCAAGGCAAATAGTGTCGGTAGCGCGACAGCAACACGCGCACGTGCATCTTGTAGCTGCGACCTTCGAGCCACTCGAAGAAGCCCGCGACGCCGTACCACTTGCGCTTCCAGTTGTTGCGGCCTCCCGGCTCTCCCTCCCAGATCAACGTGCGCGTGGCTTCCTCAAGCTCGCTCCACGACACGGTGGTTGCAATGCCCGCGCGCTTGCAGAACCGCTCGAGATCGTCTTGGCACTCCTTGTAAGACGGGCTTTGAAAGGGTTTGATGCCGCCTTGCTTGATTGAAAGCCTGGGGTCTGGCACCACCAAATGTGGATCGATGCCCATGGTGCGGCCAAAGCCACGGCAGCTTTCGCAAGCGCCCACGGGGTTGTTGAAAGAAAACATGGCGGGCGTGGGATCTGCGTAGGTTTCGTCGCAGCAGCGCAAAGCCTCGCTGAATTGTTGCGGCAAGGCTGCGTCGCCCACATAGACCGCAATTTGGCCGTGGCCCCAACGCAACCCCGCCTCGATCGAATCTACAAGCCGCTGCCGATCGCTGGCTTGCACGCGAAGACGATCCAGCGCCACGGTGATGATGCCATTTGGCGGCGCCAAGGTGGCGTCGTCTAGCTTTACGACGGTGCCGTTTTCGTACACGCGAACAAAGCCGTTGCGTGCCAACGATTCGCGCAGAAGCGTGGGCTTCAGGTTGCCGCTGGGCAGATCGAAAGCCAGCATGACCATTTGTTGGGAATGTCGCTGCAGCAAACCTTCGGCGATGGCCGCGGGCGTGGCGCGAACGACGGGCTTGCCGCAGTGGCGGCAATGAAGCTCGGCCGCACGGGCGTAAAGCGCCCGCAGATAGTCGGCAATTGACGTCATGGTGCCCACGGTGGAACGCGATGTGCGTACGGGGGCCGTGCGATCAATGGCGATGGCCGGCAACACACCCACGATGGCTTCGGCCTTGGGACGATCCAAACGTTCCAGGAACTGCCGGGCGTAGGCGCTAAACGTTTCTACATAGCGGCGGTGGCCCTCGGCGTAAAGCACGTCGAAGGCCAAGCTGGATTTGCCGGCGCCGGCCACGCCGGTGATGGCGGTCACCGCGCCCACAGGAATGTGAACAGAGATGTTCTTTAAGTTGTTTTGATGCGCGCCCTGCACCCATATGGCGCGCGTGCTGGCAGAAGGTTTGTTGATCATAGGGCGATAAGAGACGTTTGCTTTTACAGTTGGGAGGATGATTCAAATATGCGATGGGTTAGATACTCAACGCCCACAACTTCTTGATCGAAATCGATCATTTCAACGGAAAGCAGCACTTGAAAATGCGAGGGAAGCTGGCCCTCTGGGCCCGCCAGTCGGGCCACCAACGAGGCCAGGCGGTCTACACGCGTCAAGTAATCGGCGCCGCCCTCAATGGCGCGACCGTGATTGGCGGTGATCATCGTGATCGTACCTTCCCCAACAGGTGCCGGCCGGCGCGTGATCAAGGCGTATTCGGATGTGCGTTCCAAATTGCCATCCACAAACTCCCTGCCCTGGTACGTGGCGGGTTCACCCGGCGCGGGTTGCGTGTTGCGGATCTGACGTTCTTCGAGCACGAACGGCGCGGCATCGGAAAGCGAGGCGATAAAGGGATGTGTTCGGGTGCTTCCGATGAGCACCAAGTTGCTGTCTTTGATGTCGCTCCAGGTTACAAAGCGCGCGTTTCGCGGCTCGATGAATACGTTGGCTGCATCAAACGACGCTTTGATGGCTAACAAGGTATGTACCTCGCCGGCGGGGACGAAGTTGTAGCTGGGACGAAATCTAGATACGTCAATTTCGGGAAGCGCTTTGGCCACCGCATCCGTCCCTTGTTTTGGGTCATTGACATAGATGTTGCGGACGTAGCTGCCTTTGTCGTCGCGGAAAAACAATGTTTCCACAAACAGCAACAGGTTTGGTGTTTGGGGGTTCAAGTAATCGCCCCAAAACGCCGCGAACGCGCCCTGTTTATTGCCCGCTTCGGTCTCATTATGTTCAAAGACCGCGCGATATTCGCCCTTAGGAATGGTGAGTCGCAAAGCTTCGCTTTGCCCTTCGGCTCCATAAAACGACAGCAGCCGTTCGCGAATGCCTGAAAAGCTAACCCGCACGATGGGATCCAACTTGGGATCAAAAGATGCGGGCCGAATCTTGGCACCCACCGCGATGTCGTATTCCTTCGGCGCCGATTGCCCTGGCACCATGGTGGCTGTGCAAATGAACTCAAGCATCCGCCGTAGCGATGTGGCGTGCACAAAGTGACGACTTGCAAAAATGCGTTGAAGGAGCTGATTGGCCTCTTCAGGCGTGGGCGTTAGCGGGGCTGGCACTGTGCCTTCACTATATGCCATTTGCGCCGATGGTTTTGGCGACCCCGCCGGTGCTTGCTGAAATGCGTTTGCTCAAAAAGACGCGGTTACGGGGCCGTCCAGCTCTTGCGGCTGGGCGCCGACGGTGTCAGCGGGAGGCACCAACCCGGCGCGGCGTAGGTCGCGTTCAGCCTCCATAGCCTGCTGCATTTGCGTAGGCGCCTGGTCTTCAAGTGGCGGCCATTCAAAGTCGCGAGGTTGCACGAAGATGACCATGCGCTTGTTGGACCAAGGCCTCGGTTCGGGGGCCACGGCGGCCTTTACCAAACTTACCCGCTTTGGCTCCACCCCTCGGTCGGCCAACATCTGTCGCACCTGCGCAATCGCGCGCACCTGCAGGGTCTGGTCATACTGCTTGTCTTTGAGCCACTGCGGGGCGGGGCCCACCACCACAAAGCGCGCCTCAGATTCCCGCAGCCATGTGGCCACGCGGTCAAGTGTCAGCGAAGACAACACGTTGAGATCCCGAGATCCGGGCTCAATGTGCACCACCGCGTCTTGTCCCTCATCAGCAGCGGCCAAACCCATGGCCCCAACCTGAAGCCCGACCAGGCCTCCAACCAAACCCCATGTTCCCCATGTCCACCGATTGTTACGATTGCTACGCCTCATAGTCCACCTCCCTCGACGTTCCCTACCCAAGCCTGACCGGCTTGGCTTCCAGCGAGGAACACTGATGCGAAGCACGTGCCATCAAGCGGGGCCCCAGGCTCTGGGCGGACCTCGGCACCTCGCTTGGCTGAAGAGTTTCTTTCTGGAAACCGGGTTTTCGCCTAAAGGGGTAGAACCTGGGAGCTTTTGGGGACCACCTCAGGGCGAAACGTTTCGCGGCGGTGAGTGTGGTGGCGAATGTCACCGAGAAGGCGCGCGCCAGTGAAGCGGCGCCAACCAAACCCCCTGAGACAGTCCCAGCGTGCTACTCGTGGACACATAAAGCCGCGGGCCGTCTTGCAGCACCTTGCCACCAGCATCAACGAAGATGCGCTTGAACCAGGCGTCTGCTGAGAAGGCGAAGGGGTCGTCGCTGCGGAAGATATGCAGACAGTGGTACCTAGAAAGGTTGTTGTTGTGCAGGGGCCCGGCCAACAGATAGGCGGCGCCATCTCGTTGCAGCAGCTGCGGAAACCTTATAAACGAATGCTCGGCCCAGGGGGTTGTGCTGGTGGCATCAACAAAAGCCATACTTCGTGCGCCCCAGTGTTTCAGGTCACGGCTTTTCCTGTAAGCAATGCCATGTTTGCCCAAGATGTTGGCGGGCTCGGCCGCGGCGTAGTACATCACCCACTCATCGCCAACCTTCGTAACGAATGGATCAAAGGCGAAGGGGGTATCGGAAAATAGCTTTCCGTGGCGCTGCCGGGGCGCATGCGCGCCAACCAGACCACGGCTTGCCAGCGCCGGTGTAGAACATGTGGAACTTTCCGTTGGCGTGCAGCACGAAGGGCGACCACAAAAAGCGTTCACCGGCGTCGGCGTCGGCTTGCAGCACCACGCCTTCATAGCGCCAGGACGCGTCGGTGAGCCGACGTGCCGAGGCGTGCACGATCTCGCGCGTTCCTAACGCCGCTTGCGTTGGGTCTGTTTGTTTCGGCGCCACCGCCGCGAACACGTGCCACCGCCCATCAGGGCCGCGCGCAAGGCTGTGCTCAAACACATCAACGTTTCCGATGGTGGTGGCGTTCAGAATCTGGCGAAACTCGCCTGGACGGGCGATGTCTGATTCCTCGCGCCGCTGAGCTTCAAACCTGCCAAGCGCAGGCGCCGCGGTGTTGGAAAGCCGAAAATGGTCCACCCGCAACAAGGACTTGCCCTCGGCTTCGTCCGCGATCACCAGCGTGCCCTGCTGGCCCTTCCACTTGCGAGCATCGAACGAACGCTCTACAAAATCATAAGCGTTGTTGCCGTAAGCGCGGGCCACCACCCGCTTGTTGACCACCAAGGCAACGTTGACGGCGGGATGCAGTTCGCCCGCCATAAGAAAGTTGACGTACCGCTTGGTGATTCGAAACGGCGCGCTGGTGAGGGCGCCGTTGGTGTTGTTCGTGTGGCGTTCTTTGCCAGTTGCCAAAAACCATCGGCCCTCAAACCCCGTAGGGGCGCGTTTGTCCCATCCACGCCCGTCGACGGGAACCCAGTCGAGGCCGGGCGACGCTTGCCACCCGGAGAGATCTCCTGATTCGAAATCGGCAAGGACTTGGTCTTCGCTGGCGTGCGCAAGCTTGGGTGCAAGCCACGTTGCGAGGGCCGCTGCAGCGGTTACGCCGAGCCCCAACGCGAATTGAATGCCTGAATGCATGGGTTTAGCCAAATGCCTACCCTGCTGCGGTTGAGCCCCCACTGTCCTTCGCCCAAAGGACGTCGTTCCTTCGGTTGAGCCTTGCCGAAGATGCACGCCCGGTTGGCTAAAAGAGGATCGGCGCTTGGCACACCACGGCTTTGTCTCGACAAACGTAAAAACCCGAACAAACGGAAGGAAGGCAAATGGGGCCGGCGAGGCCAATTGTGCAGTTGCGCCCGCAGAGGTAGGTGCAAGCTGTGTTCAAGCGCGCGTCGGGAACGGAAACCGCGCCTCGTAGCAGATCACAGCTGTCCACTGTGCAGCCGTCGCCGTCGTCAAGATTCTGCGGCGTGGGAGGTTCGCAAACCCCTTGTCCGTTGCAGACAAGGCAGGTTTGGGCCTGGCTGCACGAAGCACCCCTAGCGGCGATAGAAGTGGACATTTCGCATACGCCTTGCCCGTTGCAGCGCGAGATGCCATTGCACACGTTGCCGTCGTCACAAAGCGTGCGTGCGGACGCGGGTGCCCCTGCCATACATTGCCCGGCGCCATCACAAGTCTCTTGCCCGTTGCAGATGTTGCCGTCTTCGCAAGTTGCGCCTCGTATGGCGTTCTCGGATACGTTTCCTTGCCGCGGATCGCAGCTGTGTCTGCGGCAGGCGGTGCTAGGTGGGACGACTGGCGCCGGCGTAGCGGCGCATTGGCCGTTGGCGTTGCATTTGTTGATGCCATCACAAACGTTGTCATCGGGGCACAAGGTGCCGACCGCGACGGGGCTGTGCAGCGGCCCCGTCACAGGGTCGCAGGCGTCCGTGGTGCACGGGTTGTTATCGTCCAGATTGGGCAATGGAACGCACTTCGAAAACTTGCAGGTGGTAAGGCAGTCGTCCGCGTCGCTTGTGTTCGCGTCGTCACACTCTTCGCCAGCTTGCACGATGTTGTCCCCACAGCGAGGGCTTTGGCAGGCGTTGGAGCACTCATCATTGTTCACGCGGTTTCCGTCATCGCAAGCTTCTGCCGGTTGTTTGATGCCGTCGCCACAACTGGGGGCTGCACAGTCATTTGTGCATGCGTCGGTGTTCACCTGATTTCCATCGTCACAAGATTCAACGCCGGCGCGAACATGACCATCTCCGCAGCGGGCGTTCTGGCAGCCTTGCACGCAAGCGTCGGTGTCGTCTTGGTTGCCGTCATCACATACCTCGCCCTCTTCCAGCTTGCCGTTGCCACATACGGGGGTGGGGGCCGCCTCTGCCTCGTCCGCGGTATCAGCGGTATCAGAAGGAACCTCCGCATCCACCAAAGGCCCGTCTGCTGGCTCGGCGTCCCGAAGGTTGTCCGCGTCTTGCGCATCAAAAGTGGGGGCGAGCGCGTCGAAACCACCCGCGGCGCTGCCAGCGTCGAGGCCCAACCCGCGCTTTTCGTCGATTCCACAACCCGCCAACGCCCACAGACCCACAAGGAACAATGCAGCAATGCGTCGAGGCCTAAGCATGCGAAACGTTAGACTTGCGGCCATTGCTGTCAATGCCCACCGCGGCAAAGCAATCCTTCAGCGTTCTGGGAGCCGCTTAAACCAGCCCCTCGAGCATCATCAAGCGCAGCCGCATCACCCCGGCCACCGTGAGGCTGTCGCGGACATGACCCGCGCGCACTTGTTCGTACAACGTTTCGAAAGGAAGGCGACGCAGTTGCAACTGTTCGGTGTCTTCGGGGGTGGCGATGTGCATGGACAAGTCGCGAGCCAAGTAGATGATGGCGCGTTCGTCGGTGACCGAGTTGGATAGGTCCATCTCCAAGATGGGCTCCCAACGCTGTGCCACCAAACCCACCTCTTCACGCAACTCCCGTTGCGCCGCTTGCAAAGGCGCTTCGGTCAGCGGTCCGCCGCCTTCGGGAATCTCCCAGCTGTAGCGCCCCAGCGGGTACCGGTATTGCCCCACGATCCACGTGTGGCCCTCGTGGTCTAGTGGAATCACCCCCACCGCCACATTCTTGAAATGGACCGTCCCATAAATGCCAGGAGAGCCGGCCGGCGTGAGCACGTCGTGGTGATCGATGCGAATCCAGGCGTTTTCGTAGCGGGTTTGTACGGCCTGGGTGGTCCAGGGATTGTGGGTCTCGTCGAATTTGGTCGTGGTCATTTTGGTCACCGAAACGAGCACAATAGCCGCGGGCGTGGACGCCATTGCGCCTTTGACAGTCGGGCGGTATAGCCAGGGCCCAGTTGGGTGCTGAAGTCATGAAGGTTTTGGTGCTGTTCGCACATCCGGCGCTGGAACGCTCGCGGGTGAACCGCCGTCTGTTGCAAGCGGTGGCAAACATACCGCAGGTCACTTGCCATGACCTTTACGAAGTGTATCCCGACTTGAACATCGATGTGAAGCGCGAACAAGGCTTGTTGCTAAGCCACGACGTCATCGTGTTTCAGTCGCCGTTTTATTGGTATTCCACCCCGGCGATTTTGAAAGAATGGCAAGATCTGGTGCTGGCACACGGTTGGGCCTACGGCGCGGGTGGCACCGCCTTGGCCGGCAAGATCACGTTCAATGTGCTTACCGCGGGTGGCCCCAAAGACGCATACGCCGCCGCTGGCCACAACCGCTTTAGTGTGCGGCAATTGCTTGCCCCCTATGAAGCCACGGCGAACCTTTGTGGCATGCGCTTTTTAGCGCCGTTTGTTGTTCATGGTGTTCTGCGTTTCACGGCTGATGACGATTGCGAAGAGGCTTGCCGCACGTACCGAAGTGTTATCGAGGCACTCCTGCAGGGGCGCTTGGATCTGGAACGTGCGCATCAAGTCGACGATCTGAGTGCGTCGCTTGAATCGCTTCTGTCGCCACCAACGCGAGCGGAGCGGGCGTAGCATGCACGGCAATGTTCTGGCGCAAGCGTTTGTGTACCTGCTTGCCGCCGTGATCTCCGTGCCGGTGGCGCGGCGCCTGGGCTTGGGCTCGGTGCTTGGGTATTTGCTGGCCGGTGTGGCGCTGGGACCGTTTGCGTTTGGCCTGGTGGGGCAGGAGGGCCAAGATGTTATGCACTTCGCCGAATTTGGCGTGGTGATGATGTTGTTCTTGGTGGGCTTAGAATTGCGGCCCAGTTTGTTGTGGCGTCTACGCAAGCCCATCTTGGGCCTTGGAGGCTTGCAAGTGCTGGCCACCACGGCGGCCATCTGCGGTTTGGCCATGGCGTTGGGTCTTGGCTTTCGCATGGCGTTGGCCGTGGGCCTTACGTTGGCTTGTTCATCCACCGCCATCGTGCTGCAGAGTTTGGGCGAAAAAGGCTTGTTGAAATCGCAAGGGGGGCAGGCGTCGTTCTCCGTATTGCTGTTTCAAGACATCGCGGTGATTCCGATGTTGGCCGCCTTTCCACTTTTGGCCATACCCGGCGCCGTGACAACCGGCGCCGCGGTTCACGGGCCATCGGGTTGGCAGCAAGCCGTCTTGGTGCTGGGGGCCGTGGCCGCCATTGTGGCCGCGGGTCGCTTTTTGATGCGCCCGATTTTCCGCTTTTTGGCGGCCACGCGTCTGCGTGAGGTGTTCACCGCCGCAGGGCTAACGCTGGTGATTGGCATCACGTTGTTGATGCAGGCGGTGGGCCTGTCGCCGGCGTTGGGCACGTTTGTGGCGGGGGTTGTGTTGGCGGAAAGCGAATACCGGCATCAGCTCGAATCGGACATCGAGCCCTTCAAAGGCTTGTTGCTGGGCGTGTTCTTTATCGCTGTGGGTGCCAGCATCGATTTTCCCTTGATCGCCAGCATGCCCCTGCAAATTGGCGGCATGGTTGTGGCGCTGGTGGTGGTGAAGTTGGTTGTGCTCTTGGCTTTGGGTGGCCTGTTTCGCTTGGAGCGTCGGGACGCCTTGCTGTTGGGATTTGCGTTGGCTCAAGGTGGTGAATTTGCGTTTGTGCTGGTTTCGTTTGCGCTGCAAAACAACGTGCTGACACCCCAGGTGGCGGGCCCCGTGGTGGCCGTGGTGGCCCTGTCGATGTTGTTTACGCCCATCTTGCTCTTGTTGTTC
>JBBSJE010000062.1:0-31080 GCA_038257535.1 Polyangia bacterium | reverse complement strand
CTGAAATGTGGTTCGCAGCCCGTTGTCCGCCACTGCCGCGCGGGGGTGCCCAAGCACCGTCGCAACCAAGGCCACGTGGAAAATATGCCGAACCATCTGCTACAGAGCCTCTCTCAGATTGAGCGTTTGTCCCAGGGGGGAGCGGGCAAAACCAGGCGTGGCTCGTGTTGGGGCGCACACTGGGGATGGGTCTCGCGTCACAACGTTCTTTAAGCCGCAGGGCGGCGTGACGCCCACCCTGCGCGTCCGCTTCAAGACACCTGCACGGCACCCCTGAGGAGCGCGTGTGTACGCAAAACCGCTCCCAGGGTGCGAACAAAACCGTCTCGGCGCGCAAGAATGTCGGCAAAGCGCATCAAGTCATCTGCCGTCATCAAATGCTCAAGCTTCACTTCGACCATGGTCTCGTGGAACACGCGATCGCCTTGTGTTGGGCCCAGAATCCGCACAAGCTTTTCGTGGGCCACGGTATCCCACGCGGTGGCCACCTTAGCTTCGGTTGCCGTGTTCATTGTGAGGACCATGCGCCCGCCAATGCCGCAAGCGATTGCGCGGCATTGGCTTCCAAAAGCTGGGCGTACGGTAGCAGCTGAGTATGCGTGGCACCGCAGACGAGAAAGCCGTCGCGGTAGGACCATAGTTGCTTCTGGCTTACCCTATGCCGCTCTTCATCCGACAAAGTACGTCCCAGGGCTCTGCAGAGCGACAGCAGATCAAAGTCGACCTGCTTGGCGAGCAAACCGTCAAACGCGTTCAGGATTTCACAGTAGTCTTTGAACGCACTGGCGCGGTGGTCGCTTGAACAATCGTGCGCCAATTTGCGAAGCTCGAGCATGTCGATCTTCGCATGCTGGGCCTCCTCTAACCAGTGGTGCTTGAATAGGCTCTTGAAATGCGGCTCAAGATGGGCGCCCTCATGCGCGCGAAAGGCACCCACGTAATGCTGTTGTGTCACCAGCTCCAGGTGCAGCGTTGTCAGCATGATCGCCAACGGTGACTTGGTTAAGATAAAGCCCGCAACTTCCACGGCGTTGTCTACAACGTCGCACGGCGTGGCGAAGCCGCGCTGAAAAGCTGATTGGAACCGGCGGAACAGGTGTTGGTGTTTCACCTCTTCGTCCCCGAAACGCAGCAAAGCTCGCAGCGCTTCAGAACAGCCAAATAGCTCGGCCTGGGCGTGCTGCATGGCCGCGGCCACAATGAATTCCTCCACAAACACAAACAAGTTCACATAAGAGTGAGCGCGGATGTGATTGAGCTTCAGGGCCTCTTCGGGATCGGAAAGCACCGTTTGCGCCATCGCCAGTGTTTCAGGCAAAAACGGCAGCGAAAAGTCCAGGTTTTGATCTTCACTCAAAACCTCGTCGATGGTCCAGGCCACCTGTTCGGAAAGCTGAACACAACGCGCGTACTCCTGCGCCTCTGGACGGGCCATGGTCATGAAGGCAAGAGGATAGCAGCAGAACCTGGTCGCGCCGAGGACACCGGCCCGGACCCTACTTATGTGTGGCCCACCCCGTTGCAGACGAAGTGAAATGAAGGACCTTAACCCACAAGTGCGCCCGGCTTGGCTTCGCGGTTCGCCAGCTTTCCCACCACCGCTATCAATTCATCAGGCGCCACGGGTTTGGCCAAATGCGTTTGGTAGCCGGCCCGCTCAGCCTCGGTGCGATCTACGTCGCGAGAGTAGGCGGTCAGCGCAACGGCGGGCACCGCGCGAAGTTCCGGGTCGGGCGTGGCTCGCAGCCGCCGCAACAGGCTGTAGCCGTCGTGCTGGGGCATTCCGATGTCAGACACCAGCACGTGAGGCCGAAATTGGACGGCTTCCTGCAGCGCTTTGTCTGCCGAATCGGCGGTCGTCACGGTGGCTCCACAGTTCGTCAGGATCTCGCGCAAAACCTCGCGCGCATCGCATTCGTCGTCGACCACCAGCACGCGCACACCTTTGAGATCTCGCGGGCCACTGACTGATTGCTTGATCTCGGCACTTAGCTGCGCCAAGCGCAAAGGCGTGTCGGGCGGCCGCGTGGCTGGCAGTTTGAAGGCGAAACAGGCACCTTTCCCTAATCCCGCGCTGCTCGCGCTTACATTTCCGCCGTGCATCTCGGCGATGTGCTTGGCGATGGCCAAGCCAAGACCAAGCCCGCCGTGTTCGCGTGACTTGCTTGAGTCCGCTTGACGGAAACGTTCGAACACGTGAGGCAGAAGCTCGGCGTCGATGCCGCAGCCCGTGTCTTCTACAACGATTTCCACCGCGTCGCGCTTGCGCGTTGCCCGCACGCGAACTTGCCCGCCGGCAGGTGTGAACTTGACTGCGTTCATCACCAAGTTCCAAACAACCTGCTGCAACCGTTCGCCGTCCCCCATCACATTGAGGACCTCGTCGGCCAAATCAATGTCTATCTGCACATCCTTGGCCGCGGCGGCTGGGCGAACCGCGTCCACTGCCGCATGCAAGAAAGTCTTAACCGGCGTGTTGGCCATTTGCAGAGCCAGCTTGCCGCTGATGATACGAGAGATGTCCAGAATGTCTTCGATGATCCGTGCCTGCATTCTGGCATTGCGTTCGATCGTGGCCAAACCGCGCGCAAGCTTCGCCTCATCGGCCTTGCCCGTCATCAGCAACGACACCCAACCTACGATGGCGTTCAGCGGCGTTCGCAGCTCATGCGAAACCAGCGCAAGAAAATCATCCTTCATTTGATTCGCGGCCTCGGCGGCTTCGCGGGCCTGTCGTTCCAGAATCAGCAGCCGATCCCGTTCGCGTTCGGCTTTTACACGCAGCCGTGTCGTCTCGGCTTCGGCCAAGGCGCGTCGCACGGCAGGGGCCAAGCGTTCCAAGCGGATCTTCAGCACACAGTCTGTGGCGCCACTACGCATGGTTTCTATGGCGCGCTCTTCCCCAATGGCCCCCGAAACGAAGATGAAGGGAACGTCCGGGGCCAGCCGTTGGGCCGCCGACAAAGCCGCCATGCCGTCGTAGGCCGGCAATGAGAAGTCGCTTAGTATAAGTGCCACGGTCTGCGTGTTCAGTATTTCGAGGTAACGGCGTTCGTCGGCTGCACGTTTTACCTCGAGCGCGACGCCGCCTTCCTGCAGTGCTGCGCACACAAGTTCGGCGTCCAGATCGTTGTCTTCCAGAAGCAGAATCACGCCGCGGTCTTCACTAAGAGTCATTCCGTTTCCACGGGGGGCGGTTGATTGATAACGGCCCAGAACAACCCCAGCTCACAAATGGCTTGCACGAATTCGTGAAAGTCGACTGGTTTGACCACGTAGGCGTTCACACCCAAGTCATAGCTGCGGACGATGTCCTGCTCTTCACGCGATGACGTCAGCATCACGACCGGTGTGCGTTTTAGATTTTGGTCTTGTCGCAGGAGTTTGAGAACCTCAAGGCCATCCACCTTTGGCAGCTTGATGTCCAGCAACACGACCACAGGGGTACCGCCTGCGCGCAATCGATAAGGCCCTCGCCGGTATAGGTAATCCAGAGCCTCCTCGCCGTCGCGAGCCACCACCACTTCGTTTGCCAGCTTGTGACGTTCAAGTGCGTTGAGCATCAGCTCAACGTCATTTGGGCTGTCTTCCACCAGCAATATGCGGCCTGTCTCACTCATGATCAGTCTCCTTGACTGGCAATGCAAAATAGAAGGTTGCACCTTGGCCCTCGATACCCTCAGCCCATGTGCGACCGCCCTGACGGTTGATGACCCGACGCGCGGTCGCCAATCCGATGCCCGTACCTTCAAACTGCTCCGGGCCATGTAGGCGTTGAAACACGCCAAACAGTTTTTTTACATAGTCCATCTTAAAGCCCACGCCATTGTCTTTCACCCAAACGACGTGCTCGCCAGCTTCCGCGCGTCCGCCGATCTCAATGACGGCTTTGGCGCGGTCTCGCGTGTACTTAATGGCGTTGTTGATGTAGTTGGCGACAACCAATCGAACCATGGTGGCGTCAGCCAACACGGTTGGCAGGTCCAAGATCCGCCATTCGATGTTGCGCCCCTGGGTGTCAGGCTCGATTTCTCGCAGCAGACTCTGCACCAAGGGCTGCAAATCCACGGGTCGCTTTCGCAGTTCAGTTCGGCCGAGGCGTGAAAACGCAAGCAAACCATCTATCAGGTCGCCCATTTGTGCCGCTGCGCTTTTGATTGTGTCCAGGTGGCGGCGGGCACGATCGTCCATCTGGGGGCCAGCGGCGCCACGCACCAAATCGACGAAACCGCTGATGTGGCGCACGGGTGCTCGCAGATCGTGCGACACGCTGTAAGAAAACGCTTCCAGCTCCCTGTTGGCTTCTGCCAGTGCGGCCGTGCGCTGCGCGACCCGCTCTTCCAGCGACTTGGCCAATTCGCGTACCTGCTGATAAAGCTGCGCGTTCTCAACTGCTACGGAAGCGCGCCGCCCCAATTCAGCAGCGAAATTAACGTCCGACTCGACATAGCGCCTGTGTGACTCTGCGGTCACGAATGTGATGACGCCGATGGTCTTCCCTCGGATCACCAGCGGCACAGCAATGTACGATTTAAGGCCCAGCTCTCGTGCGATGCGCAGATGCTCTTCGTCCTTGGCCGCCGCGACCAAAAGCTCGTCGGGGATATCAAAAACCGCTTCCACCTTGCCCGTGCGGATAACAGCCGCAACGCCAGAAGGCGCGTCAAGGTCCGGTGGATATCGATCATGCAGTTCTTTGGCCAAAAGTACCTTGGTGGGATCGCTGTGGTGAACAGAGATGCGCCGCAGGCGGCCACCGGCGTCCACGAGATCGACTGCGGCCCAGTCGGCGAACGTGGGCACGGTGGATCGCGCCACGTTGTCCAACGTGGCCTCGTATTCGATGGAGGCGCCCAAAATCGCGCTCGATTGCGCCAACAATTTTTGGGCATCTAGCTCGCGCTTGCGTTGAGTCACATCGCGTGCCACCCCGACCAACTCAGTCACCTGCCCCTGCGTGTTTTTTACAGGCGTTTTTACCGTGTGGAACACGTGCGGCTCGCCACCGGGGCCGGCAGGGGTTTCATCTGTGCGTTCCACAGTCAGGCCGGTCTCGAACACGCGCCGATCGTCGGTCTTGTGGACGATTGCTTGCTTAGGGTCGTGTTCATTCTCGGCCAGCACGCGCAGCTGCTCAACCGACATCCCGAAGTGCTTGCATGTGGCGGCGTTTGCCCAGGTCACCTGCAAATCTTGGTTTTTGGTAAAAACCATGTCTTCTATCGAATCTAGGATCTGGCGATGGCGGTGCTCGCTTTCGAGCAAGCGATCGTGAGCCGCTTTATGATCCGTGACGTCGCGAAACGATCCCGCCATCCGTACCGGCTGCCCCTGTTCGTCCCACTCGGCTTTGCCAGCTGTTGTGCACCAGAGGTAGTGGCCATCTTGGTGCCGCAATCGAAATAGATCGACGCGATAGGGTAGCTTTTGTTCAAGGTGATCCTTGAGCGCCTGAGACATCCGATCTTGATCGTCAGGGTGTACGCGATTGAAATAGTCGGTAAAGTCTCCGGACCAGTTTGCCCGATCAACGCCCAACAGTTCCAACAATCGATCGTTCCATTCCACGCGGTTGGCCAAGATGTCCCACATCCACACGCCTTCCTGCATGGCCTCCGAGATCAGCCGGTATTTCACTTCGCTGGTGCGCAGTTCCTCCTCCCGCGTCTTTAGCGTGTGAAACAGGCGTGCGTTGGCTAAAGCGGTTGCTGCCAGTGGCACCAATGCGTTCAGCGACAGCTCGGTTTCCGCCGTGAAAACCCCGGGGTCCGCATGGCCGAAAAACAAGCCGCCCAGAACCTCGCCATCAATGGACCTCACGGACGAAGCCAAGTAGCTGCGCACGGGCAGATGACCTTCGGGCATGCCTTTGTAAGGCTTGTTGTGGCCGTAGCGCGGGTCTTGCGTGATGTCATCCGACCGGACCGTGGCCTCTCCGTTAAAGGTCGGCGCGAAGATGGCCGTGTTGCGCGGCATCGGGAAGCGCGAGAACGCCTCCCGGGGCACGCCGGACAGCGTGTAAAGCACGTAGCTTTCGCCGGCCGCGCTCACTGTGTTGTAAAAGAACGCGCCAAACTGCGCCCCAACCAGTTTGGTCGCTTCGTCGGTGACTCTTTGAACAACCTTGTCCGGATCCGTCTCAAGCGTGATGGCGGCGCCGATGCGCGAGAGCTGTTCTAGCGTGGAGTGTTGATTTACGGGCCCCGGCCCTGATGGCATCCTCGGATCTCCGGCGAACGCTTGTGAGGTCAGGTCAGAGGAGGTGGTAGACATAGGGTAGGTCGTCCTTCTGCAAGACCCGTGCTAGCAATTTGTCGTCACGTCGCAAGTCCCTGGGCACGGCCTTATCCCGAACGTTGAGTGTTTCAGGCGGCGCGGGGTTACCCCTAAGTTTTTTTGGGGGAAAAGCGTAACTGTCTCGGTCAGGGAGCTGCGCCCGAAAAGGCTTGGCACTGCTCAAGTTTGGCCGCTAGGCGTCGTAAACAACAGGGTGCGTGCTCGAACCCCATTGAAGGGGACAATGACCCCGACACCTCGGAAGCCCAGGGTGGTTGTTGCGCTCCTCATCATGGGGGTGGGCGTAGCTGCCCTCCTGCTGGTCGGGTCCAAGGTCTTGGCTCCCAAAGCCCAGACGGCGCCTTCCCCGCAGCCGCAGCACGCCCTCATGCCGCCGAAGGTTCTGGTCCCGCATGTTCCCGTGGCGGCGCCTGCTTCCAATCAGGAGTCACGGTACACGCTTGGGGCACAACGTTCGTACGACGTGAACATGCAGATCGAGGCGACGCTCGACGCGGGGCCAACGAGCGCCAACAACGCGCCAACCGCGGCAGCGATGGCGCTTTCGATCAACGGGCATTGGGAGGAGACCTTCGTTGGAGGGCTCGCAGGAATCGCGAGGTATCACGTTGCCCTCACCGATTCGAAGGTCCTTGAAAGTCGCCGGCCCGCGGATGCCCTTCGGGGCGAGCTCGAGACACCCTTTTACATCGAGCGCGACAACGCGGGCGCCGTCAAAGGATTCTACTTCGAGCGGACCACAAAAGATCTGGCGCGCGGCATTCTGAAATCAGCGGTGGTTATGCGTCAAATTCTTCTCAGCCCAGGTCAGGACTGGAAAACGAAGGAACTGGATCCCACTGGTGAGTATGAGGCCCACTACATGCGAGGTGCGGATCCGCTTGAGATCAGCAAGCGGCGCCTACTTTACACCCGGCTCTCCACCGCACGGGGCCTGCGCCCGACCGCCGATGTGGGAAGCGCCGAGGTCAAGGATGACACGCACATCACGCTCACCGCTGACGAGGAGCTGGAACGGCTCGAAACGAAGTCGCAAACCAAGGTGCGCACAGGAGAGGGCCTACCCACGGCGGTAGGCAAGCTTCAGGGCTCATTTGTTTTTCGCGACCGGCGCATTGACACCTCAAAGCTGGAGGATTTCGAGGCCAGACGGGGCGAGCTTGAACGGGTTGAAATGCTAACCAAACCCGACCTGTCTCCCACTGCTGAAGCGTGGCGCGAGTCAGATGCACAGGTTGTGGGAAAAGCGACGCTTGCGGACATGGTAAACGCGCTGAAGAAGCTTCCCTTGGATGACCGAAGGGGACGCGCCGAGGCCATGGCAAAGCTTCGCGCCGACTTTCGCCTACGCCCCGAAGACACTGCAAAAGTAGCCCGACTTTTAGAGACAACGTCAGTGGAGGACGGCAGGGCCATCACAGCGGCGCTTGGCGGGGCCGGAACCCCTGAGGCACAACGTGCCCTCGTGGCTGTTGTTGACAACGCGCGCGTTCCACTGCCGGTGCGACTTAATGCCTCTGCGGCGATCTTGCTATTGGAGCAGCCGGAGCCCGCGGTGGTCGGCGACCTGCAACGAGAAATGAACGACCCGAACGAGCACATCCGAGGTGCCTCGTCACTCGCGCTTGGTAGCGTGCTTCAGCGTTTGGCTGAAGACCACACGGCAGAGCACGACAGGGGACTTGATTCACTCATCGCCAGCTTACAAAACGCGACCACGCCGGGGGAGCGGGTGATCGCCTTGCGTTCCTTGGGCAACAGCGGGCACACGCGGGTCGTACCTCTCGCTTGGCAAGCATATTCTGATGAACACATTGACGTTCGCGTGGCGGCCGTTCACGCCGTGCGCTTTGTTCCCGGCGCACAAGCAGAGGAGCTTCTATCAAAGGCGATGCTGGATGATCCGGAGGCGCGCGTGCGGATCCAGGCGATCGAAACGGTCACGGCGCACCGTTTTGTTCCGACTTACTTTGCAGCCTACGACGCCGTCCTCTCTGGCGACCAATTCCCGCTCGTGCGCAGGGCGGCTGTGCAGTCGCTCAGCAAGGCGAGCGGCGCGCCCCAGGCCGTCGCGCTGCTACAGCGGGCCGAGACCGATCCCTCCGAGGACGTCCGCGTTGTTGCGAGGTTGGCGCTCCAGAATCCCTCGTTAGCATCACCCTGAAAGCACCCGTTACGCCCATGCCCATACATCAATCGGAGGTTCCCGTGATAGCGCGTTTGGATCGTCGCTCGAAAAGGTCAATGAACACGATGGGGATTTGCCTCGCCTCAATCGGGGTGATGTTTGTGGGCCCCCTAGGCTGTGGCGACGATGCAGTGGATCTTATGCCGCTGCCCGTAGAGTTTGGGCCGCCGCCACCTGATCTGCCGCCAGTGCCCCCCGCCAACGAGGCGTCGCCATCGACGAACGTTTCAACGTTTCCCGTGGTGCCGCTCGACGCTCCCGGCTGCCAGAACGCGACGCGGGCGATTTTCGAGTTTCGTCATACGTTCATCTCCACTACTAAGCACCTTTATACGAACGATTTTGATGAAGGGATATCGTCGGAGGGGTATTCCTACCACTCTCCGCTGAACATGTTCGTCGAGAACATCCCCGGCACAATTCCGGTTTACCGGTGTCACCGCGCAGGGCAAGAGTCGACCCATTATCTGAGCATTGAAGTTGGCTGCGAGGGTGGGGTCACAGAGGATCCAGATGATCCAGTTCTGGGATATCTATATTCGCCGTCCTTGCCCCAGCCGGCTGGGTCAAAACCTTGGTACCGGTCATCCTCCGGATCGGATCACGTCATCCATTTCACCGCCACGCCACCGCGCGGCTTTACTTTTAACTACCTGATGGGCTACGGGCCAACCTTGGCGTGCAAGAACCTGGCGACGACCTGCCAACCTTACCCATCCAGCTACACCGGCTACACGGTGAACCCTCACCTTGATGCCGATACGGGGGAGTACGTGGCGTACGGCGACCACGCTCCCAATCCGCCATGGTTCGGCGACTACGGACGGGCAAGAAAGGGACTACCCTCACCCTTCGGCAATCCTAGCAATGCGATCCTGACAGGCGACTGGGGCACAACCAACAACGTGGACTGGGATGCCCGCAAGCAGAAGGCCGAGTGTGGATACACGGACTGGATGATAGGACTTTCTACGGCTCCGACCCATCATGGTGCAGCTCATGCGTTCCGCTGCGCTATGTCCGAGTACAAGCTAGGCCCGAGAAACTTCGGCAGCAGTTGCTGGACCGAAAGAGGCGAGCGATTGGGATCCTCCGGGACCGGAGTCTTCCGCAACAGGAACGCGGACTGGGATGTTGGGTATACAAAGTCTTCTTGCTCGAATGGATCCTATCTGGCGGGGGTTTCTTCAGATCCGAACAACCATAACCAGCTCGCAGGTCTGCTTTGTTGCACAGAGCCCGATCTGGGCCTCAACGACTGCTCGACGGTGGTCTTTGGTCAGCCCTCGTCAGAACAGAACACCAGCACGACCGTAGACGACCACGACAACATCGTTCCCTACGATTGGGATCCACCGTACGGGACCAGTACCTTTCCAAAAGCAGAGTGCGGGGCTGGTCGCCGCATGATGGGGGCCAGCAAAGACCAGGACGGCAAACTGCACGCGATTTTGTGCTGCGGCACGTCCGATCCGCCGCCCGCCCGGGAGAACGTGAGCTGCTGTAGTCCGCAAACGCTTCAGAAAGCCTTGGCGAACTGCAATGCCGACAACAAGACCTACGAGAGCGATTGTGAAAACATCGTAGCGCCCTGCTGCAATTCCGATCCGAACAGCGACGGCTTTGGAGGGGGCGTGTGCGCCGCCGTATCGGCCGCGATGAGGAAAGACGCCACAACGGCAGATGGCGATCCCTACGCGAACGCGCCCGGAACGGCCGCAGATGGCGCGACGTGTGAAAGCACCGGCCACCCGGCTGCTTGGTCCTTCGCCTACAACAAAAAGGACGGCGGCGGCAACAAGACCTTCGGCGGCAGCTTCTCGGGCGATGTCGGGCTCTCTGCTGGGCCCTTTTCCGCCACTGGCAGGGCGAAGGTTGAAGCGGATGCTTCGCTCTTCGGAATGAAGATAGGCATCGCTCACGCTGAATTAAACGGCAACATTACTGACAATGATCCGTTGACGGCGCGAATCGTCGCGCTCGGAAGGGACTTGTACGTCTATCCGTCCGCGAGTTCCTCTCAGAAACATCCGTCCGCTTCTGCGTCGACAACCTACACGGTTACATTCTTCGAGAATACAGAGATCATCAGCCTGTTCGCGGTCCCTATCACCATCAAAGGAACCATCGCTGGCGAAGTTGGCGTGAATGCCAGCGCACAGAACGGGGGGAACACGCTTACGTTCAACGCCACGCCGTTCGTGGGCGCGACGGCCACATGCAGCGCCGCCATAGGCGGGGGCAAAGGGAGGTTTCGGTTGGAATCCGGGGTGGAAGGATCACTGAACCTCTTCCACGCAAGTCTTCCGACCACCGCCTCGGTTTCGCCGTTCACAAACCATGTCAGCTACAACTTTCACTCGGACTTCACGGTCACGGAATTGAATGGAAAGGTCGGGGCGTTCTTAAAAGTTAGGCTAAAGCCCTTTTTCAAAAAGACCTTCAAGCACACCCTGTCGAGCTGGGGCGGACTGACGCAAACGACGCGGCTGTTTAGTCACAACGGATGTATGACTTACTAAGGCGCGCGCGTCTGCGCCTTTATCTCTACGGCAAACTGTTTCTTGGAGGCTCGTTCAACAATGGCAAGTATCGCCCACAATTTTCCTAGCGCTGCAACCATCATCGTTGCACTCGCATGCGCCGGTTGCACGAGCAAGGATCCACCCATCAAGGTCGGCGTTCTCCTTCCCCTGACAGGCGAATCCGCATCTGGATACGACGAAGCGCTGTCGTTTGCGCGCGATGAGATCAACCGCGCTGGCGGCGTTCGCGGTCGGCAAATCGAGTTGGTTTTCGAGGACACGGGAAGCATTCCTCCGGGGGCCTTGGACGCGCCCCGGCGCGCGTGGGAAATGTCGAAAAGATTCTTGGCCGACCCCGAGATCAATGTTGTGATTGGCGCAGAGAGCGACGAGATCGCTTTTGGCCTCACCCCTAGCTTCATCAAAGCCCAGAAGGTTTTGATCTCCCCGGTGGCTGCTGGCACGGCTCTGTCGCGTGCGTTTGCCAACAGCGGCTTCCTCCGGCGCACGGCCGCAAGTGATGCCGCGCGGGCAGAGCTGATGCTGCTGTTCGCCCAGCGCACCGGCGCGAAGACGCTTTCTGTGCTTGCCACTTCCTCTTTGCGGAGCGCAACCTTCTTCGATTGGATTCCTTACCACGCCGAGCAGCTTGGGCTTGTGGTGAACAAGGCGCTGCATACGGGCTCCGGTGATCCGGATTGTCAAAACGCGGTTGAGCAGGTCAATTCGTTTGGCGCGCCCGACGTGCTTTTTCTCATGCCCGACTCCACCGCGCAGGCCGACTGTATGATTCGCAAGGCGCGCGAGCTTATGCCGACCTCTCGGCTGTTCATGAACGAGCCGTCGCGGTTTGCTGGACTGTTTGCGTCGCTGGGCGCGTTGGCTGAGGGGATCATCGGTATCTCCGTTGAAACGCCCCTTGTGCCGGTGGCTGGGCCGTCGTTCAAGGAGACGTACTTGGCAAAGTTCGGGCACGCACCGCCGCGCTTTGCAGCCAACACATTCGATGCGCTGGCGCTTGCTGCGTACGCCCTTGCAAGTGCCAACGGAGGCACCGGCGCCGACCTCGTCTTAGCCTTCGACGTTGTTGCCAAAGCCAAGGGGGAGATCACAGCATGGAATGGTGAGGGCATGGCGCGCGCGTTCGACCTCATTGCAGCCGGCGGCGATTTTCCAAACGTGACCGGAGCTACCGGCACGATGTCCTATTCCGAGAAGTTCCCAATCGAAAAAACATCGGCCACCTTTGCGCTGTGGCAAGTCCGTGGGGGCATTCAACACTGGGACCAGATCCAACTGGGAGCGACGACCATCGCATTCCCACAAAACTACCTCTCCATAGACAGTCAAAAGAATCACTTCGAGGATGGTCCTGCCTTCGCGCTGCGAAGCATTGTGCAGGAGGAGGACACGGGCTACGTGCCAGCCGAGCGTGCGGGGGCGTGGGCTTTCATCGCCGCGTTGTCCGGGACCATGGAGAACTATCGCCACCAGGCGGATGCGCTCAACATGTATCAACTGCTCAAAGCACGGGGATTCAGTGACGATCGAATCATCTTGGTGCTGGCCGACGACATCGCGACCGCCAACTCGAACCCTGAACCCGGCACCGTGCGCCAGATCGCCGGTGGACCAAACCTTCGAACGGCCGACGTCAAGATCGACTACCGATTGGATGACCTTACGCCGAGCGCCATTTTGAACATTCTAGAGGGCAAGAAGACCCTTGAGACGCCCAAGGTCATTGAATCGAAAGCGAATGACGATGTTTTCGTTTACTGGGTTGGTCATGGCGGCAGCACCGGGGTGCTGATTGGTGACTCCGCACATTTGGGGCAGGCCGTTGCTGGTCCCTTCGTTACGCCGTGGGCGTTTGCCTCTACGCTTCAAAACAAGTTCGAGTCCCAGGGATATAGGCAGATGGTGATCGTCTTGGACTCTTGTCACGCCGGGGTGATGGGGCAGGGGGCTCTCCCCCCAGGCACTCTGCTTCTCACCGGGGCGTCGCCCAGTGAGAACTCCTATGCAACAAACTACAACGCATCGACGAACATATGGCACGCCAATGGGTTCTCTTCGGCCATCACAGGTCGCATCGCAGAGTCGCCCAACTCGTCGCTCGTCCAGCTCTATGACGAGACCTATCTCAAAGTTCGAGGGTCGCATCCTCGCATGTACAACGGCGACCGTTTCGGGCAGGCGTCCACTGTCACGATCGGGGCGATTCTCACGCCATGATTTACGTCAACAGCATGCTCCACCCTGAATCAAAGCTCCCATGACAGCACGTTTCGCTGATGCCCCAAACCTTCTTAGGCCGTGATTACCAGCTTGAGCTTTGCCGGGGGCTGACGCCTGCTTGAGGATCTTTCGACCCGCACGGGGCATTGGCAACGGTGTCGAGGGTGGAACCTGAGAAGGTGTCGGCTGTTAGGGCTAGGTTCACCTGAAAAGCGACGAAGCACTGGCCGGCTGGCACCGTGCCCGAGTAATGGCCACGCAGGCTGTCAGCCTTGATCGAGTGCACGAGCGTCGCCCCTGCCGTCGTCGTGGTGCGCAGTTCCGCTGAAGACCAAGTCTCGTCGATGCGACCGTCTTCCGTGCGAAGCCTGGCCTGGCCGGTGACCAGAATGTGATCCCGGCAGTCGACGGCAATGTCGAGCGGGAAATCAGGGTTGTTGCGGGATGATACCGAGAAAGCCTTGGGCTCTTCCAGAGTGAAAACGACTTCGCTAGGCTGACCGTCCGCCCACGTCAAGGACGCCCGCCGTGGCGCCGACACCAGCGCGAGGGCCGCTTCTGCGTTCGCACCCGCCGCCGGCATGAGCGTTTCCAGGCATGCGGGCTCCGACTCTGGGCTATCGTTGGCCGAGCAGCCGAGGCCGAGCAACGCAAGTGCGATCATGGCTTTGCGGCACACCCAGTCTGGTGACGTTGACAGCATTGGGGCATCCTATCCGCATGCAAGGGCGATTGCTTTAGCAATCGCGTCCGGTTAGCCTCTTCCCCATGCGACAAGCTGTATCGATCGCGGTCCTGGTCTTGCTGTGTTGCAGCTGCGCCGGTGGTCAGGCGGTTGAGTCAAGCGCAACCCCCGATGGCGGATCGAATGCGGGCGATGTGGCGGTGGGTGACTCAAGCGACACCGCGAACCCCATCGATGCCCCTGACGACGGTGCTTCAGAATTGATGGCAGGGGGGGTACCGCGCCGCTTGGTGATCATCACGCACGCCTTTGGATTTCTTGACCAAGGGTTGGCGCTGCCGAAGCCTGCGGAGGCTGGCAACGAGGCGCTCTGGTCCGTTTCGCTCGGCGCACCAGAGACGGCGCTTAGTCCCATTCTGGCCCCGTTCGAGAGCTTGCGCCAACGCCTGAGCGTGTTCGATGGACTGGCGATGCACACCGCTATCAACCAGAACGTTCACCATCCGGTGCTGCTGCTCACCGGCCATCCACCGGGACTGGATTTCCTTGGTCAAATTCAAGTTCCTGGTCCGTCGATCGACTGGTTGATCGGAAAAAATGTCCAAGGCAAGGCGCCGGTTACGCTGGCAATCGCGGGACGCCTTACAGCTGGAAACCTTTCGTTCGATCAGCAGGGACAGCCCATCCCCCAAACCGATCCCCGTGGCTTGCATAGTCTCCTGTTCGCTGACGTGAAAGAAGAATCCTGTCCTGACGTCAGGCCGGCACCCACAGCGAATTCGCAGCGACTCGATGCATGGATGGCGGCCGTGGTCGACGTCATCACCCCAGCGTTTCGCTGTGATCGCACGCGGGTCGTCACCTTGCATCTGCCCCTTCCCAGTGCCGACGAGGTGCCTCATAAAGGAAATCTTGAACAGGATTACGCCCACCGAATCGGCGGTGTGGGCGAAGCGGGCATACGGGCACGTGCGACGATGGTCGCCTACAACGCCTATGCCGCTACCCAGGTGGCGAAGCTGGCGCAAGCGCTGGCCGATGCCGAGGAGCGCACAGGCGAGGGGCGCTTGCTGGATTCGACCTTGATGGTATGGATGGGCAGGGAAGGACAACCCGACCACTCGTTCTTTCCCTGGCACGTGGTGACGCTGGGCGGGGAGAAACTGGGATTTCGCAGCGGGCGATACGTTCATGTGGCGCGCGATGTGCCCGTCAAACGCATCGCCGCGTCGGAACCCATTTGGACCGGCGCGTCTCACAATCAACTGCTGGTCAGCCTGGCCCGCCTTTATGGCATCCCGGTGGATTCGTTCGGCGCGTCCTCGGTGAAGCCTAAGGGCTACGAGGCAATCCCCCTCGCGGGCGCACTGGATCCATTTTGACGGCGGTAGCGCGCTGGCGCGCTTCGGGCATCGCGGGGATCCGAACACCACGAACGGGGAGCGGATGACCGCTACAGATGCAGTTCCCCCGGATGGATCGGAAAGCCGGTGACGAAGCTCATGGTGTAGCGTGCGTTGATTTCGCTGAGCGCGCAGAATTCTTCGTTGGCTGCCCCTTCGGCACGGCGATAGCGATAGCCATCAATGCCGAACGGGCCGAAATATCCCGCTTCATACAAGGCTTGGGCGGTGGTTTGCGCGGCGTCAAAAAGCGCGTCGCGTTCGTGTTTGGCGAGGTCATCGTTTAGCGCGCGCCGCACTTCGCGAAACACGCCGCGGGCCGTGACCGTTTGCACGCACGGTTGGCCCAATTCGCGTCGACCATCGCGCCAAATGAATCCATGCAAGCTAAACTCCTCACACAGGGACACCAAAGGCTCGGCAATCAAAGCGTCGGCACGTAAGGAAGCCGCTATCCATGCGGACGTGGCGTCGTCGATGGGGCCGATGATGCGCCGCTGGCCCCGGCCCGCAAACGCCAACGGGCGTTTGAGCAGCCAGGGGCGCTGGGCATTCTCCACGAGCGCGTACAAGCTTGCTTCATCGTGCACCAAATGTTGCTCAGGCAGGCCTAGGTTTAGCTTGTGAGCAAAGGCTCTATGGTTCACAAGTCGAAGCGTTGAGACATGCGGGTGCGGCTCTGCCGGTATATGGGCGGCTTTCATAACAGCCAGCGCGCGCGGGGTGGGGCACCAAGCGCGGCCCACGTAATGCCTAGGGTCGCCAGAAGCCAAGCGTTGGATCAAGATGTCCTGCGGCCCCAGCAAACGTTCCGAAGCGCTGCCAAAGGTCGCTTGTTGCTGCGCCATCTGTGTGCTGGGTGTGTAGGAAGGCTGCGCGAGTTCAAGCTCCGCGTCTAGGTTGAGCACCCATGCGTAAGTGGGCGCCGGCTTGGCATCAATCATCGCCGGGACCTTGCGACAAAGCCTCAGCGCCGCGTGGCTCTGGCACATAATCCTTCAAGGCTTCAACAAATGCGGTCGGCATGCCCGCGCTGACCCTTGTGGCTCCGGCTATGGGATTCCCTCGCAGCACAGCGGGCGAAAGTGGTGGTGGCAGATGCTGCATCCAGGTGTGAAAGTCACAGCCGCCCGTCCAAACTGAAAACCAATGCGTGGCAAAACGCACGTGGGGAATTTCTTCTCGGGCCACTTGTTCTTGAATGGCCGCACCCTCTTCATCGCCTGCGGCGCGGAACCTATCGGCAAAAGTGGGAGCAAAATCCAAGTTGGCGCCTTCGAGCCCCATTCCCATGAACGCCACAAACCCGGTGGGGTCTTTGCATAGTGGCACACGTTTCCAAAACCAATCGCGGATAGGGAAGTCTCCCAATGCAAAGCCCAACTTCTCGATGTGCGCGCGGTACATGTGCATGTGCCGAATTTCGTCTTTGCAAATGCCCATCAATCCCGTGCGAAACGCCTGTGGTGTGTGCGGAAAAGCCAACAACGCCCAACACATGAGCTCGGCAGCTTGCAGCTCGTGATGAAAGAAGGCGTGCATCAGCTTGGCGCGAAAACGCGGCTCACGAAGCGCCTCGGGCTTGGGCGCCCGTTCGCGCCGGGGGGCTGGTTGCAACAACGGCGGCCGGCCAGGCGCCGCAATTCGCTCTGGTTGTGGATCAGGGTGGTTGTTGCGCGGCAAGGGCGGCGGCACCAGCTTATCGTCCAGATCGGCGCTCAGAATGTAGTGACGCGCCCACGCTTGGACGTGGGGAAATGCACGCAAAGGAGCCTCGAGGTCAGCCACGCGCGCAGCTTAGCGCGGGCCACGCTTCAAAACCGCAAACCACCGCCTAGCAAGGCGCTCAATTCCATCCCCGACGCGCCTGCCACCACAGTGTTTTTATCGAGCCCACGCACCCCCACAACGGGAAAGCCAACGCCCAGCATCAACCGCCATTCGAACGTCGAACCGGCGCGCAGCAGGACCCCTGTGCTGGCGCGTGCCACGGCAGACAACGCGTGGGCGGTTTCGCCTTGAGCGCCCGTGGCCGGGCGGCCTTCCACAACCATCCAGGCGGCGCGTAGGGAGGCGCCCGCGATCCAAAGCAAAGTTCGTTGTCCCAGCAACCGCGCCGTGAGCCCGACGGATCCGCCCGCAGACGTCATTTGAACCTCGCCATGTGGCGCCGTGAGGGGCAAGCCCCGTCGGAAGCCCAGCCCCAAATCGGTAGCCCAGCGGCTGGTCAGCCAATGCATCATGAAAGCCTCTGCGCCCAGATGCGTTTCGCCCCCCGAAAACGCTTCGGACGCAAAGCCAACACCCACGCTGGTTTGGCGAATCACACGTTGTCGCCATTGCTGGTCCACGATCTGATTGACCGCGTTCGGCGTTGGGTCCGCGGGTTTTCGGCTGGCTTGGCTTCGATCAATTTCCAGCCACGCGGCGGTTAACAATTCGCTGGCAGCTAGTGCCATGGCCAAAGCCTGCGCGTCTTGTGGGAATGCGTTTGGTGGGAAACTTCGGATGAGCGTTTTGCCGGTGAGTTTGTCGTCCACCACCACGTTTACAGATTGGTCGTCGCGTACAAAACGCACCTGTGCGATGCCCTTGGCCGCGCTGGCATCACAAGTTGTTAGTCCCTGGCGTCCCAAGGCCGTGCCAAGCTCGGCCCGTAGCTTTGTTTGCAGTTCTTCTCCCAGATCGGAGGTATCAACGGCAATGATCGGGCTGTTTGCAGTGGCCTCACACGGCGCTGCCATCGCTTGTCGTGGCGAAGCCACATGGGCGCACACCCATCCAGCCAGCATGGTCGCAAGGCCAAACCCTTTTGTCACCTGAGATCTAGTTGCCTTTGGCGCCTACCCCTGCAACCACTCGAGGGGTCCTTTGCCCGCGTTGCCGAAGGTGTCAATGTGGCTAAGTCCCATGTGGCGAATGATCGAGACGAACATTTGGTGCAGCACCATCGCTTGCGCTTCCTTGGTGCCTTCCTGCTGAAAGTGTCGCCCCGTCTTGAAGGCGCCAGCGCTGTCACCAAATAGCATCACAGGCACAAACCCATTGGTGTGCGGCCCCCCCGATCCAAACTCCGAGGTCCAAAGCACCAAGGTGGTTTCCAGCAGCGGGCGCCCATCTGCGTCAAGTGTGGATTGTAGCTTGTCGATGACCTTTACCACCCGGTCCGAGAACCAGTTGTAGAAGATCTTCAGCGCCGCCATGGTGTTGGGATCGGTCTTGGGCCGATGCGTCCACGCGTGCATCTGCGGCCCCGAATCACCGGAGTCAACTTTCGGCGACGACGGAACGTTGTATTTTTCGGGAATGGCGAAGCGAGACGCGCCACTACCGAAGCTGATGCCAACCACTCTGGTTACGTCGCAAACCAGCGACAACGCCATGAGATCCGTGTAGGCGTCCATGGCGTCATCTCGTGCCTCGCGTCCCAACCAGTCGTAAGCCATGGGATGAGCCAGCGGCATCTTGGGCTCCGAACAGGTGGACCCAGGATCAAGCAGCGACGACGCCACGTTTTTCTCCAGCGCTTCAATCTCGGCGCAATGGCGTTCCAAGCGCATGCGGCCCTCGGCCCCCAGACGCCCGTTCAGCTTTTGGCAATCGGACCGCAAATGATCCAGAACGAAATGCTGGCGCTTGAGGGTTTTGTTAACCACGCCTTTGGCGTCGGTGCGGAAGCTGGGCGCCAGCGTTGCCAATCCCTCCCAAGGGTTCGAGATCGGCTTGACGGCTTGCCCCGCGGTCTCAAAGAAAGGCGGGCGGCCCTGATCGTACAGCCCAAACAGCAGTGAACGCTTGGGCGTAATAACGCCTGCTTTTTCCAGTTCTTTGCCGATGAACTGGTCGAGCGAAGGGCCGGTGCCCGTCTTCGTTCCTTCTGTGGTGCGCGCCGTCAGTGCCCCGCAAGACCCTGACTGATGGCCGTACTCGTCCACTTTGCCAAAGGGAACGCCGGCCTGATGAACACCGCGAAAGAAGTTCGTGCGCGCACGGTGCTTTTCAAGCGGCGCCCACCACGGAACAATGGTGAAGTCGTTTTCCGTGCCCTCGGTGGGGCCGTGTTGGTGTTGCGGCCCGTTGGGTGAAAAAATGATCACCACACGCCTAGGTGCAGCGGCCGCACGCGCGCTTCGCGGCAAAAGCCCCAAGGATGAGGTGGCAAGCCCCGCGCCCCACAGCGCGCTTCGTCGCGAGAACTTCATGGCGTGGCTCCTTGAACGCGGGCAAACGCATCAGAGCGAACCAAGGCCGTCAACAGTGATTCCACCTTCGTTGCGTCCTTTACGGATTGCGCGCTTAGGGTTTTGAGAAGCTCGCTGTCGCTCGGCGCTTCAAAGCGACCGAAGGTCCAGCGGAACAAACGTTTGGCCACACAGCGCGCGGCCTCGGGATGGGTTGCAAGGGCGGCAGACAATTGAGGCGCGTTCTCAAACTCTATGGCCTGCCCGCCCACCGAAAGCGCACCCCGTGTGTCGTAAGGAACGCCGTTGGAATCGGAAGGCAAATGGCGGCCAAGAACGTCGTAGCTGAGGAACGCAAAACCTGGTGGACCGATCTTGGAGTGACAGGTTTGGCAAGGCGCCGGCGCGGTCATTTCCTCAAGCACTTGGCGTAGCGTTTTGCCTTTCAAAGCTGACTCTTCTACCGCAGGAAAGATGGGAATTTCGCCTAAGACACCACACAGGACGTTTTCGTAAATGAACTTGCCAAGCAAAAAGGGCGATGCGCCTCCCTCCCCTGTATGGGCCGCGAGCACCGTAGGGTGCAACAAGATGCCCCTACGCTTTTCGGGGTCTAAAGTGCGAAGCGATGCCGCTTCTCCACCGCTTGTGGCGCCATCGCCCCCCGCGTTCAGCAGGTTTGCAACCGTGGCATCAGCTACATAGGAATTCGCGTTCATGAGGCTGGCAAATGTGCCGCTGCCGTCGCTCAGAAGATTGTCCACGGTGGCTTCCAAGCTGGCCAACGCGCGTGCCTCCAAGTCGCCCGGCGTGTTTTTCAACACTTCTGGATTCTTGGCTGAAATGCGACTTTCCGGATCCACAAGGCCCATCCAGTCGTTGACGAACCCGCGCAGTCCCATGCGCGTGCGCTCGCTTTTGAGCATGCGCTGTAGCTGCAAAACGCGCGCGTCCGCTTGCTTCAGTTTCCCGGCTTTGGCCGCTTCATAGAGTTCATCATCAGGCGGGCCCTCCCACGTTAGATAGGCAAGACGTTCAGCAATTTCAAATTGCGTGAGGTTGCGTTGAGTCTTGCTCCCTGGGCTTGCCTGATCGCCAATCTCTTTGCGGTAGAGAAACAGCGGGGAACTCAAAGCTGCCGCGATGAACGTGTGCAAGCGCTCGCCGGGGGTATCGCCTGCGTTTGCGTCATCCAAGATTCCCAGATAGTGAGCGCGCGTGTCCTCATCCGGAACCTCGCGGAACACGCGCCCCAAAAACGATTGCGCAAAGGTGGAGGCGCACGCCGTGGTGGCGGGTTTGCAATCGAGTCCGGCCACCGCTGCCAGCGCCGCTTGGTCGGCCAGCGCGTAGTACGATTCCACTTTGCTGCGAACGATCTGCTGCGACAAAGAAATCTTGCTGTGCCCCGCGGCCAAGGTTTCCAGAGGCACGCGATCAGCATCTAGCTTTACACCCAGGAGGCTCGACACGGTTTGCACGTACTCTCTGCGGCTCAGCGGGCGCAGGCCGTCTGAGCTACGCAGGTTCGGCAAACCATCGTCCCCCACCCCGGCGCCGTCATCAGAGGCGTTGGGCGGTGGCGTCGGGCTCGGACTGTCGTTGGACGAGCCCCCCGATCCCTCGTTGGTGATTGCGCCCGTGCACGCGGCCAGGCTTGCGCCTAGAACCACAATGGGCAGACTGCCACTTACCTTTCGCCTTTTGTACTTCATGGTGTTGGGTGGGGCGCGCCAAAACCCCGAAGGCTTCAAGCGCACCGCTTAGTATCGTCCCATTCGGGGGCGACAGACGCATAAATTCGGCAGTCTCTTAACTTCCATGTGGGGTGCGTTAACTAAAATATAGATGTGGTCGTCATGACTAGCTAGTGTTTCGGGCTTCGCGCCTCAAAGGTCGCCGCAACGTTGCCGCACGTCGCCGATCAATCGACCTTGGGGGTATTCGCGGACGTAAGTCTGCTGAATTCGTGCGCATTCCCGACTTTGTCCTTGTGCTTCGTGCAGCCGGACCAGGCGTGCCAAGGCGTCCTCCCGAAAAGGAGACTGCGGGCCCAGGCGTAACGAGCGCTGCAGAGCGGAAATCGCGCGGGCGGGATCGCCCAGCACGTCCATGCGTGTACGCCCCAACTCGAACGCCACAAGCGAGGCCCGCGGGTCGTTTGGGTGAAGCTTCAAGAACGTCTCGTAAAGCGCAGCGGCTTGTTCATGTTGCTTGGCCAGACGGGCCTCAGTGGCCGCCTGGAACCGAAGCGCAGCAAGGTCTGGTGGGGCCTCGTGATGCTGCTTGCGCCGCGGGGCTGCGTTCGATGGGGGCTGCGCCGGACGCGGGCATTGCTGGTTCACCAGTAGGTTCTTCGACCGCGTAGGACTCCACCGCTTGCAGCTTGTGGTGATATCACGAACAGCAAGCTTGCTGCCGCGGCTGTCAAGCCCGCGGGGATCATCCATCGGCCCACGCGGACCTCGGTTGCTCCTACCAAAGACCAGGTGCTTGTGCCGCAAGCTGAAAGATCGGTAAAGATTTCGTTGGGCAAAGCCGTTGTGGCGATCGTCGTGGGCGTCATTGCTTTGACGCCAGCCTGCTCTGGCCAGCTGGCGGGCGATGAAGGTGATGCTTCGACGCCGGGCCGGGGGGGATCGTCGGGGCAAGACGTTGGCGGATCTGCAGGCGGGCAAGCGGGAGCTATCACGGCCGGGCTGCCACCCTTCGCCCTTGCACGGCGCCTGACGCGGGAGCAATACGCCTATGTCGTCAAAGACGTGCTTGGGGTTAGCCTGGATCCAGGTCAGCTTGAAGTCTTGCCCGCCGAGCCCTTGCTTGACGGCTGGAGTGGCCTGGCCGCCAACCTTACTGTGTTCTCGGCACACGCCGAAGGCTACTTTCAGTTGGCTGATGCCATTGCCCGTGGCATCAGCAACTTTGACGCCTTCGTTGCCAAGCAGACGTCATGCACCAAGATCACAGACGCTTGCCGTCAGGCCTTCGTAAAGACGCTGGGCCGGCGGCTGTTTCGTCGCCCTTTGGAGGCGCGCGAGCTTGAGATTTTTTCGGCTTTGTTCGCGAAGGTCAATGGTTTGGGCGTTGACTTTGCGGGTGCCGCCCAAGCGGTGCTTTCCGCCATGCTGCAATCGCCGCAGTTTCTCTATCGTATTGAGCGCGAAGACCAAACGCCGCAAGCCCCCGCAAGCGGTTATGAAATTGCGAGCCGGTTGTCGTTCTTGCTGTGGTCATCTGCACCCAGTGATGATCTTTTAGACGCTGCCGGCAAAGGCGCTTTGAACGAGGGCGATGCCCTCATAGCCCTGGCCTCCAAGATGCTACTGGACGACAAAGCGCGACGTGCCAGCGAACGCTTTGCGCGCGACTTTCTCTGCTTGGACACGCTTTTGGATCCCGGGGTTGAACGTGTTGGCCTAACGGCGGGTTTGCGCCACGACTTGGCCAACGCCGCGGTGGCGTTTTATCAAGACCACGTTTGGCAGCAAAAACAGCCGCTGCAGAACCTGTTTACGAGCCGCAAAAGCTTCTTCACACCCGCCATGGCCGGCTGGTATGGCCTGACGCCAAGTGGTACGGGCATCGCGGCTTACGAAATGAAAAACGCCTCGGCCTCGGTGTGGGTGCGGGCCTATTCAACCGGCACAGAGGACAATGGTGTTCACGTGGGCCTCGATGGTCAGTGGCCTGCCTCGGGGAGCAAGCTGCAGTTTTGCAACGGAAAGAACGCGTGGACCTGGTCCTCGGCGCAGCGTGATTCGGATGGTCCATGCGGCAAACGGAACACAATCTTCATTGACGTGCAAACGCCCGGCGAGCACTTGGTTGAGTTCGGGATGCGTGAAGACGGGTTTGAGTTCGACAAGTTTGTCCTGACAACGGATGCTGCCTATGTCCCCATGGGCGCTGGGCCTGAGGAGTCCTAGGGGTGGCACGGGCCGTCACTTGGTGCTGACAGGGTCAACGCCTTTTTAGGCGGCGTGGCCTTGGCAGCGCGCTGTCAAAGGCTTGTATTGCATGACCCCGCGATTGGTGGACGGGGCCACGCCGATGTCTTCTTTCAGGCCCGCCAGCGGCGCGGGTGAAAACTCTGCATCGCCGAATGGTTTGTCTGGCATGCCGAAAGCATTGCAGACACCGCGCAAAAGCATGCTTGTGGTGCCGAAGTTCGCATCCAAGTGTCGGCCGGTGACAAAGCCTGCGTTGCGTCCAGCCGCCAAGGTGAACGGAACCTGAAGCTTCGAGTGCCCGCCGCCCCCTTCACCCGAGATGCAGCTGCTCCACAACAAAACGGTGTCATCAAACAGGTTGCCTCCCGCTGATAGGGGATTGGGAGCTGCCTTGAGCGCGTTGACAAAGTCGACGAACAGTTTTGCGTGATTAAAATTCAAGTTGGTGCGCAATCGAATGGGATCGCCATTGATGGTGTGATGCGAAAGGTTGTGGCCTTCAAACACGCCCGTGTCCGGATGCGGCCCCGGCGGCACCAAATACGCGCGGAAGCCATCTGTCAGGTGCAAAGTCGCCACCCGTCGTGCGCCGCAAGACATCGCCAACACCCCCAACTGCATCTGCAGCTTTGCGATAGGCCAAATATTTTCGCCGCGAAACGGTGACTTGAGCTGCGATTGGATGGATGACGTGGGTAGATCCTTACACAAAGTTTCCGGCGCCATCTCAACTGTCAAGCTCTTCTCGAACGCCGCGAATGATTCCATGTACTGTTGGAACCGTTCGCGTTCGGGTCCCGCCAAACCCCGTTCAAATGTGAGAAGATCGTCTTTCAGCGCGTCTTTTAGCCCCGTAAACGGCTTTTGCTGTGCGGGGGGCGGGAGCGCCGTCCCCGCTTTTCCAAACAAGGAAGTGAAGGCCAGATCCGGGTTGTCCTGGGAATTTACGATGGCGCCGTCGGTTTTGCGAAAGAGATACCTGATCCAAGCGTCGCCATGTTCGGTGGTGCGAACGCCCAGGTTGACCACCGCCTGATCGTGATGCCTATCCGGCTGCAAATGCTTCGCCACCAAGCTGTCGATGGTGGGGGCGCCGGGGCCCGAGCCGAACTTGCCGGGGGTCATCGTGGCGCCGGCGAATATCGAGCTTACGCCTGCCTGATGTTGATCCAAGCCGTTTTTGCACTCGTTCTTCTCGCCCATGGCGTTGTCGAGCTTGGAAAAGATGATGATGTCATCTTTAATCGCGGCCAGCGGCGCGCTCGAGGACTTAAGAGTGAAATTCTTTCCTGTACCCGTGGGAAACCAGTTCGCTCTCACCACGCCAAACGGGTTGTACATCACGGCCAAGAATTTGGCATTGGGCGCCGCATAGGCGTTGGGTACCAGGGCCTTGGCAAACGGCATCAGCGACACCGCACTGAGGGTCGTGGAAGCAAGGAACTTTCTGCGCGAAAACCGTAACTGCATGGTTAGCCCCTAGTTCGCTGGTGAAGAGCGGGTCAAGAACGAGTTCGACAACAGAAACTCGCGTGTGAAATCGAACATCGACCGCGGATTCGCCTCGTCGTCGCTGGTGAGGTTTGCCACCGAACACGCCTGCACCTCGTTGAGTGCCACAGGCATCACGAAGTTGGCGAAGTTGGTCGCAAAACAGCTCTCCGTGCGGCCGGTTTGCGCAACGGCTTCAAGCAGCGCGGTGGCGCCATCGAAGCTGCCTGTGATTCCCAGTGCGTCGTCCATTTCCACCGATGTGTCGATGGGCAGCCCCTTGTCTTCGCTGCGATGCCGACCGATGGGATCGAAGTTTTCGAACACCAAGCCGAAGGGATCCATGAATTTGTGGCAACCGCCGCAGGCGGGATCGGACGCGTGGCGCTCGGCCAATTGGCGACCCGTAAGAACTCCACCAGTCTCTTCATCAAGTTTCTCGAGGTCGATGTTGATGTCTTTGGGCGGCTCGGGTATGTGGCCGCACGCCAGTTTCTCCACAACGAAACGCCCGCGGTTTACGATGCTGGTGCTATCGGTGAGCGAGGTGATTGCCAACAGCGCAGGGTGGGTGGCCACGCCATAGCGCCCCACGCCTTCCAAGGTTCCCCGTTGAGCTTCAATGTTGTCTTTGCCCCAGTCGAGCAACGCCACCGTTTTGGGCCCTGGATTCCCAAGGCTGGACCGAAGCAGAGCGTTCGGGGTCTCGTTTTCATCAAACATCAGGGCAAGTAGTGTGCTTTCGGTGTCCTCCAGCATCTCGGCGCGAATCTCATCATTGAATTGCGGAAACAGCGCTTGGTCTTTGACGGTTTTCAAAATTTGGCTGTAGCGCAGCCATGAGCGGAAGAAGGCGGTCATGCCTCGCCGCGTCCGTTCGTCACCCAGCATGCGATCCAACTGTTCACGGCGGCCTTCCTCGGTGTCAAGCGCTCCATTTTCCACCGCAGCCAACACCTGTTCATCGGGAACACTGCCCCACACCGCCGCACCCCAAAGGCCTGCCAGACGCTGTGGGCTGGACGTGTAAAACCCATCTTGATTCTCGTCGTTGACCAGGCTTCCAGGGTCAGGCAAGAAGAGAAAGTGCGGCGAGGCAAACACCAGTTCCAAAGCCGCGGCGAACCCTGCCACAGGGCCTATCTCTGCGCGAAAGGCTTCGTGTTTGGTGTCCAAGAACGTCTTTTGCTCCTCGGAGAGCCCCCGCCACGCGCGACGAGCGATGCTTGTGAAGGCCTTTTGCAAGCACTCGGGTTGTGCGGCTTTGCAGGCGCCCGTGCTGGTTAAATCTTGCGTGCTCCGTGCCACAAAGGCGGACAGCGCCGGACGATAGGCGCGCAAGAAGCTTTCGTTGATTTCCAAGTCAGCGCTTGTGCGGGAAGGGATGTGGCCAGCTTCAAGCTGTGCCGAAAACTCTTTGGGTGCGGTTTGGGGAAATAGATCGCTGAGAGAATTTTGGATCTCTTGCCATGAAAGCCGTCGCATCGATGCAGGCACGGGTGCTGCTTTCGCCTTGCGCAGATCACGACAACGCTCTGCCTCAGGGGATTGCCCGGGGGGCAAAGGCTCTTCCCCGCCGATGCCCGGTTCGTCGTCGCCGGGTTCGTCCGAATTGTCGGGTGGCGCGCCCACGGCGCCTGAGCAACCCAAGACAAACGTGCTCAAGAATCCAGCGACAAGCCAATTTCCAATGGGCTTTAGAACAACCATGAAGCCTCCTTGCATACTGCTCGCCGCGTGACAGCAGCTCGCTATTCGTCTGCTTCAGGCTAGGTCTGTGGACCTCAAGCCACAATAGGTACAACTGCCGAGGTCAGGGGCTTGGAGGCTCGACCAAACCCGGACATGGGTGTCGCGGTTGGGGGCCCTGCTTCAAGTTAAGGTGAGAAATGTTCGCCACTTAGCGGAGATCAGCGCTGGTCTTGCGTTTGCAATTTAAGCCGGCATGAAAACGACATCCTTACGCTTAGCTTGTGTTTCCGGCGGTCTGCAAAACTTTGCGCTGCTTGGTCTTGTGGCGTTAGGCGCCTGCAGCTCCTACGAAAGCGACACCTGGCGCGCCAGCGACGGGGATGATTCCCCGGGGTCCACCAACAGCGGCGCGCAGCCGCCCACCAACACCGGCACCCAGCCGTCTGCCAACGCCGCGCCAGCGCCTGAATCATTCCCCAACCCTTCGAGCCCTGACACCGGTGTTGCCGCACCCGTCAGCCAGGCCCCGGCCACAAACCCCTTTGTGGAAACAGCCCACGATCCCTTCTCGACCTTCGCCATCGACGTTGACACCGCCAGCTACGACATCTTCCGGCGCGACGTGAACTTGGGCAGGCTTCCGCAAGCCAATCAGATGCGGGTGGAAGAGTTCGTCAACGCGTTCAAATACAGCTACCCCACGGCGGATCTCACCGACGAATCGCCGTTTGCGGTGGGCATGACGGCGGCCGCATCACCGTTTGCTACTGGAACCACCCTGCTTCGCGTGCATTTGCAAGGCAAACCAATGGCGGCGTTTGAGAAAAAGCCCACCAACCTTGTGTACCTGATTGATGTGTCGGGCAGCATGGCAAGCGCTGACAAGCTGGGCTTGGTCAAGCAGGTTGCAAGACAAAGTCTGGACGTACTGGCAGCTACCGACAAAGTCTCGATCGTGACCTACTCCGGCACCACGGCTGTGCGGTTGCCCCCCACTTTGGTAAGCGAAGCCACCACGATTCGCGCCGTGATCGACGGATTGCAAGCCAGTGGCTCCACGGCTGGCGCCAGCGGCATCATGCTGGCCTACGAACAGGCACAAGCCGCGTTCATTCCCGGCGGTATTAACCATGTGGTGATGTGCACAGATGGCGATTTCAATGTGGGCATCTCGAGTTCCGACGCGCTTGTGCAATTAATTGAGGAAAAGCGCAAAACCGGCGTGACCCTAACCGCGCTGGGTTTTGGCGCCGACAACCTTAACGACGCGATGATGGAGCGGGTAAGCAACGCAGGCGATGGCGTTTATTCCGTGATCAGCAGCGAGCAGCAAGCCGCCAACTACGTTCGCGATGGTTTGCTGGCGTCCATCGTTCACATTGCGAAAGACGTGAAGATTCAAGTTGAGTTCAATCCAACCTTGGTTTCGGCCTACCGTTTGTTGGGTTATGAGAATCGCGACATCGCTGATAGAGATTTCCGCAACGACCTTGTGGACGCCGGGGAAATTGGCGCTGGTCACCAGGTTACGGCGCTTTACGAACTAGTGCTGCAAGGCGCAGCCATTCCGGCCGTTGTGGGGGCGCCTGCGGTAAAGAAGGGGCCCGCCGTGGAAGGCACGCGCGAAATCGCAACCTCCGATCTGGCGATGGTGAAGGTGCGTTACAAAGCCCCAGCGGCAACGCAGACCGACCCTGCAAAGGAAATTCAGGCCAGGCTGGCACAGGCGCAGGTTTTGGAGGCGCTGGCCATGGCAGACGCTGACATGCAGTGGAGCGCGGCCGTGGCTGCATTTGCCGAGATCCTCAAGCGCAGCCCGTTTGCGAACCCAAGCTACCTGGAGTTCATCGAATCAGTCACGAAGGCGCAAGCCACGCGCGATGAAGGCCGCACGGAATTCGCCCAGTTGTTCGCAAAAGCGCGCCCTTTGTTGATGAGCCAAACGTCACGCTAAACCGCGTCCAACGGTAGGGGCGCGCGCCTTGCGCCCCATCGCCGCTCCAGCTTCGATGTCAGTTGCGCCACGGCCACATAGGCGCTGGGTATAATGAACAAAGTCACCAAAGTTGACGCTACCAGGCCTCCGGTGACTGTGCGGGCCAAGGCCGCCTGAATCTCCGCGCCGGTGCCCCATCCCAGCGCCAGGGGGATCAGCCCGAGCACGGTTGTGGTTGTGGTCATGAGGATGGGGCGCAAACGCAGCCGTCCGGCTTCCAGCACCGCCGGCCCTGGGTCAAGCCCCTGCTCCCGGCGCAGTTGGTTGATGGTGTCCACCAAGACGATGGCGTTGTTCACCACGATGCCCACCAACATCACCAGCCCCATGACGCTCTGAATGTTCAACGTGGTGTTTGTGAGCAGCAAGGTGGGCACCACGCCTATCAACGCCACCGGCACTGACAGCATGACCACCAGGGGATCAAGCAAACGCTCAAACTGCGCCGCCATCAGCATGTACACCAGAACCAGCGCCAAAACGATCGCAATCAGAAAATCATGCTTCGCGGCTTCTTGCTGTTGATACTCGCCGCCAAACAAGATGCTGAACCCCTCGGGCAGCGCCAGCGTGGCGAATTTTGTTTGAAGCTGTTCGATGGCGTCGCCCACTGAGGTGCCGCTTTCAACGCCCGCCGTGAGGTACGTGACCCGTTGGCTATCAATGCGACTGATGCGCAAAGGGCCGCGCCCCGGCACGCGTTTGACCACGGCTGAAAGCGGCACCATGGCGCCGAGCGGTGTGCGCAACGCGATGGTTTCCAAATCTTGTCCCACCTTGCGATCTTCGGGACGCAGCCGCACGGTGATGGGAAATTCGTCGCCACCTTCTTGCAGCCGGCTGGCTTGAACGCCGCCCAAGTTGGCTTGTAGTGTGCGCGCCACCTCTTGCACAGATAGGCCCAGTTGCGCAATCCTGGCGCGGTCAAGTTCAAGCCGCTCTTCAGGGCGACCTTCGCCACGGCTTAAACGAACCCCCACCACACCCGGCACGCTTTCGGCCAGCTGGCGCATTTGGCCGGCGACGTCATCCGCCCGAGCCAGATCCCACCCCCTCAGTTCCAGTTGAATGGCACGATCACCGCCGCCCGAACTAAAGATGCGGCGAAGTATGCCCATGCCACTTCGTTCGGCCACCTCCACCTCGGCGCCGGGTATGCGCCCCGAAACGGCATTGCGTATGCGATCGGCCAGTTGGGCGCTTGAAAGCGTGCGTTCTTCAAGTGGCACCAACTTCACTTCAACCTCGGCGTGGCTGTTGCGCACTTCGGTGGACATCATGCGCATTTCGTCGGGCGGCACCACCTGTCGCACGATGTCCTGCAGCTCATCAATGTAAGTTCTCAGCACCGAGATGTTGGTGCCGGGGGCCATGTCTATAACCACATCGATTTCTTTCGTGTCCGTTTGTGGAGCCAATTCAACCGGAATGTGGCCCCAAAACCCCATCGCAATGCCTGTAAGCGCGAGCGTGGCAAAGAACACAACACCCCGGTGGCGAAGCGCGCACTGAAGGCGGCGAACATAGAGCCCTTCAAGGCGTACCATCAGCCCACGCCGTGGCGGTGGCAGCGATGTGACCGGGCGAAGCCAACGGCCCGCGAGCATGGGCACAAGCGTCAACGCAACCAGCAGTGAGCAGGCCAAAGCGAACACCACAACCAACGCCAGGGTGTGAAACAAAGCGGCGCTGGTGGTTTGGGTAAACACGATGGGCAAAAAGATCACGCAGGTGGTGGCGGTGGACGCCACGATCGCCCCTGAAACTTCTTTGGTGCCCTCGTAGGCAACCGCTAAGGGGCTTCCTTGCCCCTCCTGACGTTTTCGCATGATGTTCTCAAGCACCACGATAGCGTTGTCGACAATCATCCCAACGCCCAATGCCAACCCCCCAAACGTCATCTGGTTGAGAGTGAGGCCGCCGAAGTGCAAAAGGCTAAAGCTTGATATCACCGAGATAGGAATGGAAATCGCGATAATTAGCGTGGTTGTGCGGTTGCGTAGAAACAAATACAGGATCACGATCGCCAAAAACGAACCCCAAATGGCGCTGGAGCGCACGTTGGCAATCGAACGTTCTATGAACTCGCTTTGATCCGACAGCACGGTGAGATGAATGTCATCGCGCTCTTGATTGATCTTCATCACCTCCTCGCGCAGGCGCTTGGCGACCGCCACGGTGTTCGAGCCGCTTTGTTTTTGCACGCTGATGCCCACCGAAGGCACACCGTTGACCTCGGTCAATTCAACCACATCTCGAAACCCATCCTTGATCTCGGCCACTTGGTTGATTTGAACGGGGAAGGCGCCAGTCATTTTGACCACGGTTGATGAGATTTGGCTGAGTGATTGGTAGGCACCTTGCGTACGGATGTACAGATCTTTGACGCCTGATTTGACGTTGCCGCCCGGCAGGTTCAGGTTGTCGCGCG